>JBFIEJ010000078.1:0-5221 GCA_041603475.1 Candidatus Nitrosopumilus sp.
CTGCAAACGGTGCTGTCTTTGTTGGAACTGTTATTGCAGGTCAACAAAGTGGATAACTCCACCCTTTTTTCCTTTTTATGAAAAAAAAACGGAGTAAAAAATAAAAATGGAGAAAAAAATGAAAACAAAAAAACCAATCCTAATCTTACTTGCCGTAACTCTATTGTCTGCAGGAAATTTACATTTTGTCTCTGCACAAAATTTGGAAGCATTATCTGACTATTCCATTAAACTTGCAATATCGCCAACCCACCTAGAAAGTGGAGTATCTGAACATTCAGTTGGATATCTTTTTGTTCTAAGTAAACATGGTGTTCCTATCACTTCATCATATGATGTACCTGTTAGTTTAAGTTCTGATGATCCCTCTATTGCATCAGTACCTGCAAATATCACACTAAAAGCAAATGAAGAATTTGCATCTTTTCCTGTAACCACAGGTGATAAATCTGGCTCAACTACTATTACTGCAAATCTCAATGGAAAGATCACATTTCAAAAAATTGAGGTAGGTACAGATGAAACATACTTGCCAGATGATTTGATTTTAGAATTGAATTTGCCTACAAATAAAATGCATGTGAATTCTGAAATGCCATTTTCAGTTTTCCTTAAAACCTCTGATGGTGTAATAGTCCGTGCCCCAAACGATATTGAAATAGTTCTTGAATACGATGAAATTCTGGCTTCTGCTAACTCTGAAAAATTAACCATAAAAAAAGGCGATTATTATGCTTGGGGAATCATACATGCTCATGAAAAAGTAGGAAATACATTTTTGAGGGCCATTTATGAGGATGCAGGACTTGATATTGCAAAAAGTATCAAAATCTCATCAACTCTGCCAACTGCACTAAAACTAACCATACATCCAAAATTGGTTCCAGCAGAAATTGATAGAACACTGAATATTTTTGTCAGTGTTGTTGATTCAGATGGTAATCCTACAAAAACACCTAAAGATATTCCACTTGATTTTTTCTCTAGTGAACAATACCCAATTGGTGAGAATCTAGATAAAATTAGTAAATCTCAAAAACCAATTATCAAAAAAGATCAATTTGGATATATGCTACAACAAAAATACAGTTTACAAAATCTTCTTGGAAATGATTTCTTAATTGGAGTCAGCTCTGAAGGATATGGAACTGCTACTGATACTTTTAGAACCATTGGTGAATCTATAGAAATAGATCAAAACCAACGACCATCCGACTATATTTATGATGCAAAAGATTATGATACAACTGTTAATGTTTTAGGTTTAGATAAAATCCCAAGTAATGCTACAGCATTTTTTACATATCAATTATCTCTTATTGAAGATGATTCTGATGATGATGGAGTAAGATCAGATGGGACTGAAGTGGAAATTCATCCTGAATGTAAAACAGAATCTGATGAAGAAAAACTAGGTGATGACACATCTGACGGTATTACAAAAAATTCTGAATTGTCCTCTGATGAAATCATATTACATTCAATTGACTGCTTGGCTGATGAAGAACTATATCCAATTCAGTCAAATGAAAATCTATACAGTGATGGATTTATACAAAAAATAAATGTAATTTCAAGTAACGAAAAATTAGCTACTGTTAGTGATGGTGGTAAAATAACCAGCTCTTATTCTTATGGCACGGCAAAAATTTCTACAGGTCAGCAAACAGGCCCAGTTAAAATCTCTGCATCAATTAATGGTGTAGGAACTGGTACATTTACAACTCAAGTAACAAATACGTTAGAACAAAAAGAAGTGCGATTATTTTCCCCTACTGGAAATGATAGGATCATCTTTGATCGCGATGGGTATTTTGATATGTTTTTAGTTGCCCTTGATTCTAAAGAACGTCCTAAAATTATGAAAGAAACTGGAAAATACTTGGTAACTCCCACTAACGGCGTCGCTGAAATTGATAAGGATTCATCATTTACGTTTACCCAATTACGAAGTGACTCTTTTAACATAACTGGAGAAAAAACTACTATAACTTTGACAATAGAACCAATTGGTGAAAATGCGGATTTACAATTGGAAGGAAGTAAAAAATTTACCACAATGCCAACTTCTAAAATGCAAGTTTTCTTGCCTATTGATAAAATCAACGCAAACCACAAACAGAATATTGGCATTATTCAATTAGTGGATTTACAAGGAAATCCAGTAATTCCTAAGTTTGATGTAAAATCTAAAATTACTTCATCGCAAAGTTCCGTAGTTCAAATTATTGATGATGCTGTAATACCTGCTGGTTTATCTTATGCTACGTTTCCAATTAAGGTGACAGGTTCAATTGGAAATGCACTAATTTCTGCAAGTGCTAAAGGTGTCAATGGAACCTCTATACCAATTAACACTGCATCATCCCAAACACAGTTGAAGATATTCACTGGTGGATTGGACACTGAAATTCCTGCTGATGAGCCAATTGAATTTAAATTGTTTGTAGATGATGAAAATGCTGAATCCGTATCTGGCGCTTCTATAAAAATAATCACTAATGAAGAGGATGTATTGATAACTCCAAATGTTGTTAGGACTAATTCAGATGGAAGTGCAGTCGTAAGTTTAACTGCATTTAAGGGGCCTGACATATCCTTTGAAATAATTGCAACAGCTGAAGGATATGCAGAGGGTAAGGATACATTTACTGTAAATGTGGATAAACCTGTACCAACATTTGATGCAATTGATTTGGAATTGCCTGAATGGATAATTTACATTGTCATTGGTGGAATTTTGATGGTGGGTGTAGTTGTCTTTATGTTCTTAAAGAAATCTAAAACCACTTTAGAAGAAGAATGGGAAGAGGAAGAAGAACTATGATTTTCTTCCTTCTGTGACTCTTTTTTTATCCCTGCAAATTCCACATAGGTAATTTTTCTTAAATTCTTTAATCTCTTTTTTAAAATTCTCTGAATTGTAAAATTTCTCTGAGGACTTCATTCCTCCTGGTACTGTCTTTTTGCAATTTGAACAATGCAAATCTAATTCAAATCTAACACTTTTCTCATTTTTTCCAATTTTACCAATTATCATAACTAAAATGGCATAATTTTGCTATAAAAAATGGTCTAAAAAATAACATCATCAATATTATACCTGAAAATTGCATTTAGTATAGATGCTATCTGTCTGGTTCCGTGTTATCCGTGTTCGTTTTCTACTTGCCTCAATAATTGCAGTATCGGTTGGATTGGCACTTAATTGGTGGCAAAATTCCACTATAGATTCTTTTGATGCAGTTTTGACCTTTGCAGGAGTTATGGCACTTCATGCAAGTGTTGATTTACTTAATGATTTCTGGGATTTCAAACGTGGTATTGATACTACAACTAAACGTACAAAGATGAGTGGAGGAACAGGTGTTTTGCCTGAAGGATTACTCAAACCATCATCAGTATACAGAGCTGGAATTGGATTTTTAATACTTGGTACAATTATTGGTGCTTATTTTGTAGTTACAGATGGAATAACTATTGCATTGATTTTAGGCTTTGCAATTCTTTCAATCTACTTTTACTCTACAAAAATTGTTGATTCTGGACTAGGAGAATTTTTTGTTGCAGTTAAAGGCTCTATGATAGTCATTGGAACGTACTATATACAGTCTAGTCAAATCACTATAGAGTCAATTCTTGCAGGGATAATTGTTGGGACATTGTCTTCTTTGGTTTTGTTTATTGCGTCATTTCCTGATCATGATGCTGATAAATCCAAAGGAAGAAAGACTTTGGTAATTTGTGTTGGAAAGAAAAAAGCCACAAAATTCTTCTGGTTATTTCCACTAATAGCATATACTGCAATAGTGATTGGTGTGGCAGCAAATTTATTCCCTTTAACTTCGTTGATTGTTTTCCTAAGTATTCCTTTAATGGTAAAGTCTGGGATTGGTTTGAAAAAAAATTATGATTCTGTAGATAATTTAGTTCCTTTCATGTCTTCGACTTTGATGTTCAGTAGAATTACAGGTGTTTTATTTGTTGCAAGTTTTTTGATTGGGCTCTAAACATAAATTTAGTATATTCTCAAGAAAATTATGATTTCGGGATTTGCAACATCAGAAGGAACAAAGAAATTTGCCCAAAATTCAGGCATAAATCAAGCTAATTTTAAAGAATTTCAAAATCTTACTCTGTCTAATGTTGGCATTGGAACCTATCTTGGAGATGCTGATTCTAGAACTGATGAGTTAGTAACTAATGCCGTAAAGCAATCTATTCTTTCTGGAGTCAATGTTATTGATACTGCAATTAACTATCGTTCCCAAAAAGCAGAACGTTCTGTAGGTAAAGCATTATCTGAATTAATAGAAGAGAAAAAAATTTCCCGTGATCAAATTTTTGTTAGTACAAAAAATGGATATGTGACAAATGATGCTGATGTTAAATTAGGTTTTTGGGAATATGTAAAAGAAGAATATTCCCAAAAAGGAGTAATCAAAGAAGGGGATGTTACATCTGGGTATCACTGTATGACTATTCCCTATCTATCAGATCAACTTGATAGGAGCTTAAAAAATTTGAATCTAGAATGTGTTGATTTAATGTACCTTCATAATTCCGTTGAGGGTCAGATTAAAGATGTCCCAATGGATAAATTTCTTGAGAATCTTAAATCCGTCTTTGAACTATATGAGCAAAAACGTGATGAAGGGAAAATCAAGTTTTATGGAATGGCTACATGGGAATGCTTTAGAGTTACAAAAGATAACATGCAATATCTATCCTTAGAAGATACCATTAACATGGCAAAACAAGTTGGTGGTAAAGATCATGGTTTTAGATTCATTCAATTACCATACAACATGAATTATGATCAAGCCCTACTATCTAAAAATCAAATCGTTGGGGGAAAATCTGTCTCAATTTTAGAATCTGCTGTTTCATTGGGAGTGGGTGTGTTTACCAGTGTTCCATTTATGCAAGGACGTTTGTTGGCACCAGGTGTGATGCCGGAATTTAATAATCTTAAACCATCCCTTAGAGCATTACAGTTTCTTCGTTCTTCACCAGGGGTTATTTCACCATTAGTTGGCCAAAAATCTCCAGAACACGTAACAGAAAATCTTGAGATAATGAATATACCCCCTATGAATAATCAAGAGTTTTTGGAATTAGTAAAAAAATTAACGTCTTGAATTAAAAATTTGATTCAAAATTATATAGAGGGGCTTTTTATGGGTCAACACTAGGAACTCAAAAACAATGTCAGGCAAAA
>JBFIEJ010000079.1:0-5219 GCA_041603475.1 Candidatus Nitrosopumilus sp.
CTAGAATCTTTTTCATACTCTTCAGTAGTTTTAACATAAACATCATCACCACAATAATGATCAAATTTCTTTCCATCCGGAGGCTCTTGATCAAATCCAAAGTGCTTGAATCCAACAATAATATCAGCTACCTGAAGACCAGAATCATCAATGTAGTTTAAGACATTGACTTTGTAGTTTGCTTTTTCTAAAATTCTAGACAAGATATCTCCAATTATGATATTTCTGATATGTCCAATGTGAAGTGCTTTGTTAGGATTAACACTGGTATGTTCTACTACAATCGTAGAGTTATTCCCAAGATCAACATCCCCAAATTCAGGGAGAACAGATTCTGATAAAATTAATTGATTTAGTTTTTCCCAATCTGCAATAAAATTAAGATAACCAGAAGGGTGAGGTTCGGATTTTAAAACAAGAGTAGAGGTACAATTTTGATATTTTTCAGAAAGCATTTGAGCAATATCTTTAGGATTTTTTTTCAGTTGCTTTGCAAGAAGAAATGAAATGTTAGAGCTTACGTCTCCAAAGCCAGGTTTAGCAGGCTCTACTGAAAAGGATACCTCAGAAATCGATAGTTCAACTAAAATTTTATGGAGATTGTTTTCAATTTCATCAATAATGGATTTGAAAGTCATCTTATATCTCAGATAATTTAGGTGCTAATTTATCTAATGCTTCAAGAACCCCATCTCCTGCATTTGATGAAACGGTCATGGTTGCCTCTGATTTGACTTGCTCTGAGGCATTTCCCAAAGCAATACTTGTTTTTGCCACTTTGAACAAGGGAATATCAGTTGCACTATCACCAATTGCAATAACATCATCACGTAAAATAGATAGTTTCTTCATGATTTCAGAAAATCCACTTCCTTTGTCAATACCAGGAGAATTGATATGATATGCATATTGGCTATCAGACAATTCAACTTTAATGTTATTTTCAGACAGAACATTTCTTGCCAAATCTAGATCAAATGTTCTCTCTAAAACAACTTCAGTCATCCTAGGAAAAACTTTTTTTTCATTTACACCATCAACATTGCTTTGGATAATTTTCAATGCATTTTTGCATTCATCTATATCACCTAGCAAAATGTGCTCATCTGAATCAAGGGTTATACAACCTCCATTTTCACCAACTGCGATTTTGGTTGTTCCACCAAAAACTGAAAGTAAAAATCCTTCAACTGATGAACGTCCAGTTGCAAAAATTACATTATGTCCCATGTTGGTCAAACGTCTCAAGGCATCTAATGCATCAAGATGAATTCTACCTCCCCCATTTTCAGTTATTGTTCCATCAATGTCTACTGCAAAAGTTTTCTTTTTCACATTAATCGCTTTTCAAACCGAATAATATTTGCTACGTATCAAATGAAATGGAACTAGTTCATCAAGATTCGTTTTGAAAATCGCTCAGATAGAAAAACACCCAAAATACCCATCAACATTGCAGGAATAAAGGCAATCATCATTACATCATCGATTAATTCAAAATAAACAAAGTAAATCAAACTTGGAGAGACTAGTCTTCCCAATAGAACCTCATTGTAGGTATACATGATATAGGGATAATACACCATATAGAACACAGAACCTAAAAGTGCCCCTACAAATACCAAAGATTTTTGAGATTTTCTAACTTTCAAAATTAAATCTGATGCTACAAATGGTATTAAATTTAGAGAATAGAACTGAATCGAATCAAACATTGCAAAATTAGGTATTATGGTAGTAGAGCTGTAAATTAGCAAAAACAACCCACCCAAAATACTCATCATTCCGAATTTAAAATCAGATAATCGATAAACCAGTAGTAGTGACATAGAAATCAAAAGAGGGTATGCAAATGTTGCTACAAGAAAAGCAAAGGTAGGTTCTGGATTTAATTCAAAATAATCTGTGTTTGAAAAGGGCAGGGACAAAGAAGAAATTATTCCAGTACTTGAAAGCCATAGAGGAATTACTGCTAAAATAATCAAGAAGGAGGGAAGTGATTTTTTATAATTATTAATTTTCAAATGTCTAGAAATTCCAATCATCCCACCAATGCTGCATAGAAACATTCCTAAAATCAAAGTGAGGTGTGGAGGACTAAGTAATCCATCCAAACCAAAATTAGAATGCCAAATAAAATCAAAAGGGCCAGCTGCAATAAGTAAAAAAATTCCAATTAATTTTATTTTCAGTGCAAGAAAATATTCTTCTTTAAAACTTTGCAAATTTCTCCAGCCAACAAAAGACAAGACAGTACCAATTAGAGAAATTGCAACTCCAGAATATACCAAAGCATGAGGAGGAGAGAAAAATGTCTCAGGTCTACTAAGTAAATGATTTGTGATATCCCAACTACCTCCAACTGTTACAAGTAAAACACCCAAGCTAGTCAAAATACTTCCAAAAAGAAAGATTCTCTCAGAATGGATTTTCAATAATTTCTCAGATTCGGGTTGTAGTTCAGTCATGTTATCCAGTTACCAAACACAGAATATTAGGGATTTACATTTACTGAATAAACCTGAACATATTCTTCTTGGTGATCCAGGATTCCAGATTTTGGATAATGGGAAAGATCTGTTGTATGTGGAATATCAATTGATTTTACATAGATTGAAAATTTGCCGGGTTTTTCAGGAGTCACAAGAATTTCAAAATGGTATTTGATGTCAGGATGAATGGGTCTGCTCATTGCTTCGATTGAAGGGTATTTTGAAAAAACAGTTTCAACGCCACCACTATACTTTGCACCAATTTCTTCTCCAATTTTGATATACTGTGGCGATTGTGTAAAATCATAAGTTACAATATCTACCACATCTCCGATCTCATCTAAATCAGGAAATGCTGTAGAAATAATGTGTATGTCTCCATAATCACCTCTATTTTCAGAAACAATATTCAGTCTAAATGATTCACCAAGATTAATTTCAGAGTCAGACAAATCAACTTCAAAGTATGGTTGCGGTACAAGTATCTCGTCTGAGAGATAAGCAACAGGCAAAACAAAAATTGTCATTATAAAATAAAGAACAATAAAAAATCCAATTATAGGTAAAAAAATTAATTTTTTCACATGATCTAGCTATATCATACCGTTAAAAAATGATAAGAAAATCATCTTTGGATTAGTAAAAACATTGAAAAAATCAAGTCGTATTATTCATTAGTATAACTATTGTATCAATAGTATGTCAAAGAAAGGGATAATAGATGAAATATTTAGCAAGGCATTATTTGCAGATAACCCAAATCTTTACAAGATTTCATTTCGAAATTTTCACAGAATACAAGAGTCATCGCTTCCACAATTTTTGATTCAATCAGATTATTTTCAAACTATTCCAGTTAACAGAATAAAGAAAATTAAGAGAGGTAATACGATTTTATTTGAAAAGAAATTGGTTAGAGTTGATCACTAGTGGGAATTCCTGAAAAAATTAAGGCCATTCAAGATGAAATGGCTAAAACACAAATCAACAAGGCAACAGAGCATCACCTAGGATTACTAAAAGCAAAGATTGCAAAACTGAAAAGAGAGCAAGAGGCAGAAGTTACCAAAAAATCTGGAATGAAGCAAGATGGATTTGATGTAAGGCGAAGTGGAGATGCAACTGTAGTTTTCATCGGATTGCCAAGTGTAGGTAAATCAACATTGCTCAATAAAATGACAGGAGCAAAGTCTACTGTTGGGGCATTTCAATTTACGACACTGACAGTTGTTCCAGGAATGATGGAATATCGCGGAGCAAAGATACAGGTTCTAGATCTTCCCGGAATTATCAAAGGAGCATCTACAGGAAAGGGATTAGGTAAAAGAATTCTTTCAGTAGCTAGAACTGCAGACCTTGTACTTTTGATACTAGATGTTTTTCAACCATATCACGAAGATGTGTTGATAAATGAATTAGGAAACATAGGAATTAGACTAAACCAGCTTCCACCAAATATCACTATAGAGAAAGCATCGATGGGAGGAATTGCCGTTGCCCAGCAAGTGAAATTAACAAAGATCACAGAAAAACATCTTAAAGATATTTTACATCTTTATGGATTGGTAAGTGCTCGTGTTGTAATAAGAGAAGATCTAACATCCGAGCAGTTAGCAGATCATATTGCTGGAAATATTAGTTATTCAAAAGCAATTACTGTTTTAAACAAAATTGATTTGGTCGATGAAGCATTTCTAAAGGATTTGAAAACAAAGATAAAATCAGAAGTGGTAGAAGTTTCTGCAAACTCGGATATCAACATCGAACTCCTAAAAGAAAAAATTTACCAGAAATTAAAATTCATTAGAATTTACATGAGACCAAAAGGAGGAGAGACAGATTTCAAGGAACCATTAATTGCCAGAGAGGGAGATACAGTTGAAGATATTTGTAACAAGTTGCATAGAAGAATGAAAAGAGAGTTCAGATACGGATTAGTTTGGGGTAAAAGTGTAAAGTTTGGCGGACAAAGAGTAGGATTGAATCATATTTTACTTGATGAAGATGTACTAACAATAATCAAGAGACGTGGAGTATAATTTAAAAAAAAGATACGATATGGATCATGAAACAGAGAACAGATGGTGTAAATTTTGCATTACAAAAACAAAACAAGAACTAGTTTACCTCCCAGAAATGGCCACTTACAAGCGTAGACGTAAGTACAAATGCACAATTTGTGGAAAAACTAGTTGGATGCAAGGTAAAAGACCATCTGCAGAAAGTGTTTATTGAAAAAAAATCGATCTAAAAAAAATTTTCTAAATTATTTTACTCGATAAATTGTTATCAATTTGTGTAATTTTCTTTAGTCGTACCACTGAAAAACAATGAAAATGTCGATTTGGTAATGGCTACAAAAAGAAAAGCTGCAAAAGCTAAACGTACTGTTAAGAAAGCAGTAAAAAGAACTGCAACTAAAGCTAAGAAAGCAGTAAAAAGAACTGCAAGAAAAGCTAAACGTACTGTTAAGAAAGCAGCTCCAAAGAGAAAGGCAGCTAAACGCAAAGCCGCTCCAAAGAGAAGAACTGCAGCTAAAAAAGCAGCTCCAAAGAGAAAGGCAGCTAAACGCAAAGCCGCTCCAAAGAGAAGAACTGCAGCTAAAAAAGCAGCTCCAAAGAGAAAGGCAGCTAAAAGACGATAATCTCGTCAACAAATTAACAATCGTCGTCTAAAGACGAATTGTTTTCACTTTTTCAAATATTCTATTAGTGTTAACTAGAAACA
>JBFIEJ010000080.1:0-5156 GCA_041603475.1 Candidatus Nitrosopumilus sp.
TTGATTCTAAATTCTATAACTGGTTGGGATGGGGTTGATGTGATTTATGATGGCAATACTGCTCAGGTCTTCATTGATGGCCCAGTTACTGTAACTGCAAATGTTGAGAAGAACTATTCTTTACTCATTGGAGTGATAGTAATTCCAATTCTAATAATTGGTGTTATTGGGGCTAAAAAATTCAAGCGTAAATCTCCTGAAATTGAGGAGAAACCAGTAGAGCGAATAGTGGAAAAAATAATTGAACGAGTAGAGGCACCTGAGAAAAACTATGAAGAGGGATATAATGAGAAGATCTCTGCATATCTAACTGAACAAATTCAGAAAAAAATCGAAGAAATGAAATCTTCTGGAATTATTTCAGATTTGAAATATTCAAAAATCCATAAATCTGAAAAATTTTAGAAAAAATAATCAAAAAATTTCAGTCCTTTTTATGGAATTGAAAGTGGAAATAGTCTTTAACCCATAATCTCTATGGGCCAATTGTTCTAATTATGATACACTGTGTTACTGTAGGTGAGAAATCATTCATTTCTTTTTCTCCTTCTTGTCTTTGTCTTTGTCTTTGTCTTTCTTACTGCTCTTCTTTTCTTTCTTCTCTTTCTCTTTCTTTTCTTTCTCCTTCTTGTCTTTCTTTTCTTTCTGCTTGCTTTCTTTGTTCATTTTATCATAACTTGCCTCAAAGGTATCTTCTATTTGATCATCAAAGGCTTCTTCAAAATAGTCATCTGGAGAATAAACTAACAAATGACTAACATCAAACTGTCTAAGTAATTTCTCAGCTTCCTTGTTTTCATCTCTTAGCTCTTTCTCAGCTTCCTTGTTTTCATCTCTTAGCTCTTTCTCAGCTTCCTTATTCTCCTCAGATAGCTCTTTCTCGATTGTTCTGTTGTCTTCTTTAAGATCCTTTGCAGCCTCAGGATCTATCTCAGCCAACTCTTTCTCAGCTTCCTTGTTTTCATCTCTTAGCTCTTTCTCAGCTGCCTTATTCTCCTCAGATAGCTCTTTCTCAGCTTCCTTATTCTCCTCAGATAGCTCTTTCTCAGCTTCCTTGTTCTCCTCTTTGAATTCTTTAGCTAACTCACTGTCATCATCTGTTTTTTCTAAAATCTCATCAATATTGCCACTCTTGAGAACCTCTAATGTCTCCTCTAACTCTTTAATTGCTTTTTGAGTTAGACCTAGATTCTCCTTTTCTAACATCTTATTAATTTCATTAATACTATTTTGTACGAATTGCTCTATTCTCTCATCTTGTTTTTCTTGTACTGCTGAATTGATTTGTTCAAAGAGTCCATCCTTTATTTCATTGGCTAGTGCCAGTTTTGCTTGTGCATCTGGAATATCACCATTTGCCAAAACCTCTTTTGCAAGATTTATTGATTTATCATATTCTTCTAAATTAATATCTAAATTGTTTGATTCAATTAATGTACGTAATTCTTCAATTTCCTGATCTACATTTGTAATCTCTTCTTGAACCTCAAAGATATTTGCAGCAGTAATTTGCTTTAGAATACCTGGAGGGATTCCACCTACTCCTAACCCTTGACCAGTTGAAATTCCTGTATCTGATGCACTATCAATTGCAGAGCCAAATCCTGGTGGTAGAAGCCTAGATGCTTGCTCTTCAATTGCGCCTATCTCCTGTACTGCATCCTCAAATAATGCCATTGCAACTATTGCACTCTCTCTAGCAGTTACAATGTCGCCTGCCTCAAGGGCAGCTAATGCCTCATTGTATTTTTCCTCTCCTGCAACAAAAAATGTCTCGGCATTTTCAGGAACCTCATCTAATCCATCCCTGGATTCTAAAATGTTCTGATACGTGATATCTAAAACCACCTTGATTGGATCTTCATGCTCATCGGCATATGCAGATTCAAAAGCTGAAGATACACTAACTGATAATATCGCTAGTGCAATAATGCCGAATAAGCTATTTTTCAACACCGATCTTACGTATTTACTGGATATAACAAACTGGTTCGATGTTTGCAGGCGTCTGGTTCGAACTATTTTCATAACTTGATAAGATAATATTATTGGCAAAACAAAATACATTCCAATATTAATTAGAATTACAGCAATGCCTAATCCTAAAACATCTCCCTCAGAATCTGCATTTGTCATAATTAATAATGACGAAAGCATTGGTGTGATTCCAATTTTTACTAATTCTTTGAAAATTTGATTCTCTCTTTGATAATCTGCAATTAATGGTGAGAATGAATAGTAAATTTCATTGAATCCATTCATAAATGAAATTCCTGAATCTGTTTTGAGCAATTGGTTATCTCGAATTTCCCTTAACATCTGAACTTGTGGTGCTAATTCTGAGCCATATGCTGCAGTTGCAATAAGGCAACCTCCACCCTCTTCAGTCTTTGTGTCTGTATCGAAAATTTTTACCAACCCTTTCTCATGAGGATCTATTCTAATCCAAGAATGTGTGCTGTTCTGATGGAATTGACTAAAATCAACTGAATCACCATTTAAAATCACATTATTTGGATTGTTCATTACTTTTTTTGGAATGATTGTTAGAACTATTGCCTTGTCTTTGATGATGAATTGAATCTCTTTGTTATTAGCTGAAAATTCCTCAATCTTTGCAGCGGTTATGGCCTCTACTTTTTGCTCTGAATTATCAACTGTTACAAAAAACTCCTTTGATGTAACTGGTCTGATAGAGTAACTCAGAGAGATGTCCCCTGGTGGCAAAACATACTCTTTTTCAGAAATCTCAATTGGAATGGTGTTCAGTGAAACTAGCTTTGATAGAGGTGGTAAGCTGACCCTTGATTCCAAATCACTACTATATTTGAGCCTGAAAACACCTGATTCGTAGGATAAAATATCTGCGTTATATTTGAGGTTCACAGATGACGCTCCCAATGTGGCAATCTTTAGAAGGTCCTCATCTTGGGTTGTCCCCAAGAGAATGTTTTTCTCATCTATTGCTAGTAGATTTGAGATGTTCTCTGAAACAATATCGACATCAACTGATGAGACAAATGTTTTAGGAAATAATGTCTGAGAGATTTTGGCCTTTCCTTCTGATGTTACAACTATTGATACGTATTCATCACCTAACTGTGCTAATCCTACTGCAATTCCAACTATTGATAAAAGAATTACAATGAATTGCAGCTTCATTGTCTTATTTTCTAGGTGATGGAGGTCCGCCTACTCCTGAAATATCCACCCATGTTCCATTCACATATTTCTGGAGTTTATTGGTAATGCTATTGTAAAATAATTCTCCTTCTTCTGTTTCTGGAGTACTAAAATAGACATCGTCTTCTATCTCGAATTTGTTTCTATCCAAGGCCTTGATTGTAGTTGTAATTTCGCTTACGGGAATATCTGATACATCAATTTGAAGTGAGAATGATGTACAGCTAAATTTTGTAACCTCTCTGATTTCAACTGTTCCATCTTCTTCCAAAAAGAAGATCTTTCCCTTGGAATCTACTCCGTGAACGAAATATTCCGTAACATCGCACTCTTTGTATAGTAATGTATGAATAATTTCTCCATCTCCTGAGAATACATCGATTGCAACATTCATTCGTGTATTAGTAATTAGGGGATTTTTGTCAGTAAGTGATTTTTGAACCATTACATAAAATGGCTTTTTGTCTTTGCTTGGAACTGATTCAAGCAAAAAATTCCCTTCTCCCTCAATGAATCCAACTCTTGAGAATGAATCAAAGGTATGCTGAATATTTGTTCCAACTGGATTAACTCTGATTTGAATTGTCTTTGCGACATTGTCATTTGACAGTGTTACACCAGCATATGCCTGTAGGAACTCTGGAGTGGAAATAACTGTGGATAATGCAATTAAAACTGCAATTGATGCAATACTAATGACGGCTATCTGCCTCTTTTTCAACAAACTCCTTATCTTATTTTCCCTTATAAGCAATGGTATGTATTCCCACTAACGGAACTTCATTTTAGGACAGGTTCGCATGGTTCGAACCAATTTTTGTGCCTATGCGAAAACCTTCGTTATATTGATTGTAACCGATACAATCTTTGAAGAACAATGAGCATACAACAAGAAATCACACTGTTTGATTCTGAATCAGACACACAAATGTACAAACACAAACTCACTCTTGAGAAGATAAGAAATGAGTTGATTAATTTTGGCCTTACCAAAAGCCAGGCAAAGGTATTCATCTATCTCGGCAAGTATGGATCGAAGACAGCTTCGGAGATAGCAAAAGCACTACAATTGCCTAGAACTGAGACATATCATTTGGTAAACTCGCTGCAGAATTTTGGATTAGTAATTGCAGAATTATCTCATCCAACAAAATACACTGCAATGGAGATGAAAGAGGCCATTTCTACCCTTGTAAAGCAAGAACAAGAGAGAATTGACAACTTAGCAAACAAAGAAGAGTCATTATCTGAGATGTGGCAAGAGATTCCCTTCTTTATGGTAGAAACTGACGAATCAAAATCTGAAAAGATGCAGTTACTCCATGGAACAGGCCCAATTACTAACAAAATCCGTGAAATGATTACATCTAGCAAAAGTGATTTTAAGATTTATGGCAGCATTTCAGATTTGCTCAGAATGTATCATTCTGATGTATTTGACTGGATTGAAAGCGCACCTACAACCCTCAAAATGGTAGTATCACCATTGAACAAAACACCTGAATTCCTGACTGAATTTGATTCAGAAAGCGTTCGTGCAATTGCCTCAACCGTTGAAAACAAGTGCTTTATTGTAAATGACAAAAAAGAGATTCTCATCTTTATGAGAAATGCAAATCACCCAACCCGTCAAGTCTTTGCATGGTGGTCTGATTCTGATGCACTAGTAGACATGATGAACTCATTATTTGAACTATCTTGGGAAAAAGGAGAGGCACTATATTGACTAGCACAGTTTTGGTTCTTGAAACCATTCAAAGCAAAGTATCTGACTTGACCAGACAATCCTATAATGATGGTCGTGAACATCTTAACAATCTCGAGATTGAAGAATTACTCAAAATGACCAATGATCTAGTATCCAAGATTAAACTACAAGCCCAGGAGAGAGCCCTATGACCATATCATTTCCTGCAGACCCTCAAATGGAATCATTACTCAAAATGACCAATGATCTAGTATCCAAGATTAAA
>JBFIEJ010000081.1:0-5067 GCA_041603475.1 Candidatus Nitrosopumilus sp.
ACTGAGAGATCTGAAAATTCTTTTCCTTCCAAATCTTTTACATTGCCTACAAAACTAGTTTCATTCTCTGTTGTAATTGATTCAAAAACATGAACTTTCATTTTTTCTGTGGTAAAACCATTCTCTCTTAGATAGACTGCTATCTCTGAAGGCATAAAATGCTTGTCTGGTTGTTTAGGCCAAGGTCTTGGAACCAATACTACACTAAATCCATCAATCAACGCTTTTTGCAATTCTAATTTTTTATCTTCAATAGGAGTTGTAACATGCATAGTAATTACTTTTGATTTATCAAGAGGTACTTGTGCTCGCGAAGCTGCAACTTGAATGGAACTGATCCCTGGAATTATCTCAATTTCACCAAAAATTTCAATTAACCTATCAACAACTTCTGATTCAGAAAAATTCACATCTCCTGTAAATGGAATTATTAATGTTCTATCCCCTAATTCAGGAAGAATTTTTTGATATGTATTTTCCTGATCATTCATAGTAATTTCATAAACTTCTTTTCCATCAATTAGATGCTCTATTGTCTTTAGTGTGTATTTGTAACCAATTACAATATCTGAATTTAGAATAATCTCTTTAACTACTTCAGTAACATATTTTGGTGAACCCGGACCAACACCAACAGCATAAATTTTTCCCAATTTTACTTGGTAAATTTTTGCCTGTCTTTAATATATTGCACAAATGGCTTCCAATCAACTTTCATGTATTTTGTAGGCTCTTTTACAGGGTATTTTACCCAGTCCTGAGCAATTGAATATTGGAATTTTTCTCGTTTTCCATCTTTTTCATATTCTAAAAGTAAACTACTGCCCCAATCTTTCTCTTGAATATCTATACTTGAAATCTCATCAAATGATAATTCAACATTTCTTTCATCTTCAAGATCATTCATCAATTCTTCTTCATTATACCCATCATGAATTATCATTGTGTTTTTTGATTTGATAAAATTCACTACTTGTCTTTGCGTAATTGCTTTCCACCAATTCATCTTTGCTTCAGTTTTATGAATAAACATCAAATGCTTATCTGTTAATACCAACATTCCTTCTTTTCCACCAATAGAAAAGAACTTTTTGGATTCTCTCCACACTGATACTAAATGTGCCTGAATCTTTTCATCAGGTTGCATATCAAAAGTTTACCTGACTTTATTAAAAACTAATACAATTGGCTTTTATGTAAGCCCTATTGAAAAAAAATATTGGAAAGAATATTTCTAGTTGCAATTTTTTCAATATTTTTAATTACTTTTAGTAGTTCAGCATTTGCTCAAGAATCTGACAAACTTGTCATTTTGGAAACTAATATGGGAAATATAGTGATAGAATTTTTCCCTGAAGATGCACCTAATCATGTAGAGAACTTTATTGATTTAACAGAGTCTGGATTTTACGATGGAACTATTTTTCATAGAATTATTCCAAAGTTTATGATTCAGGGTGGAGATCCTAATACCATCAGTGGTGATCCAAGTACGTGGGGTATTGGAGGACCAACTGAGAGAGTTGACGCTGAATTTAACTCAATAAAACATAACAGAGGAATTGTATCTATGGCAAGATCTGCTGATCCTGACAGTGGTGGTTCTCAATTTTTCATAGTTCATGAAAATTCTAATTTTCTTGATGGACAATATACTGTCTTTGGAAGGATAGTAACTCAAGAAAGTTTTGAAACTCTAGATAAAATTGCTACAGTCCCAACAGGTGATAGAGATGTACCTATAGATACTGAACAAGTCAAAATTACAAAAGCTTCAGTTGTTAATCGCTCTGATGTTGCAGATATTCTTATAATGTCAGAACCGGAACGTATGGAACCAATAGAAATACCTCCATCAGGTAATCAGAAATTTGAAAGTGAACAACATGAAATTTCTTTCAGTATTCCTGAGGGATGGCTCTTACAAGAACCTGATAAAACACAAGAAAACTCTCCTGATGTTGTTGCAGTTGGACCAAAAATTGGAGAAATCAATCCAGTAATCTCACTAACTGTTCAAGATACTAATCAAAGGAGTTTGGATGATCTAATCTCTGAAAAAATTGAAACAATCAAACCTGTTGTGGAATCAGGCAACCTTGAAATAATTTCACAAGAAAAGATCATGATTAAAGGAAATGAAGCATATTCAATTGACGCTCAGGGAATATTTTCATCAAATGGCGAAACTTTCAATGTAAAATTTAAAGAAATTATGATTTATGATCAAGAAAAATTTTATACTCTTGCTTATAGTAATGGCGTAAACGAATTTGATTCTCAATTGCCCAGGTTTGAAGAAACAATTGATTCTTTTGAAATTTTATCCAATCAAGTCACTGCTAACCAACCATCTGAAGGAGGCGGATGTCTAATTGCAACTGCTACATTTGGCTCTGAACTTGCTCCTCAAGTTCAACAACTAAGAGAACTCAGAGATAACACAATTCTATCAACTCAATCTGGAACTGTATTTATGACGGGATTTAACCAATTTTACTATTCATTTTCACCTACAATTGCTGATTTAGAACGTGCACATCCTTTCTTTAAAGAAACAGTAAAAATTACACTTACTCCAATGTTGTCTACACTATCTATTCTAAACTATGTAGATATTGATTCTGAACAAGAAATACTATCATATGGAATTGGGATTATTCTAATGAATATTGGAATATATTTTGCAGCACCTGCAATAATAATTTATAAAATTAGAAAAATAATTTAATCTTCAATTACCATACATCATCCACTTCATCAAGTAGTTTGTACTCTTTCTCTGTTTCACGTTTCATAAGCTTCAATCTAGAAATATCTCTATCAAAGAACAAGTCAATTGTCCAATCAAGAAACACTCTGATTTTTTTATCAAATGTTGTAATTTTTGAAAGATAGACATTTCTCCAAATCAACCACGCCCAAAATCCTGAGATATTCATACCCAAAAATGTGGCAATTCCTGAACGCTTTCCAATAATTGCCATTTGTCCCTTTGAATGATATTCAAATTTTTCTTTTGGAGAATTTTTAATCAACGCCTTCAAATTCTTTGCTGCAATTTTTGCTTGAGCTTCTGCAATTTGTGCGGTAGGTGGAAATGGTCTATTTGTTTCAGGGTCTAAAAATAAAGCACAATCACCAATTGCAAAAACTCCTGAAAATTCTGGAACTTCAAGAAATTCGTTAATGATTACCTTACCTTTGTCAGTCTTGAACATTGATCTCTTAATTGTATTAACTGGAGTAACTCCTGCAGTCCAAATCAAAGTCTTTGTTCTGATAGCATCAATCTTTGAATCATCAGTTGCATCCTTTGGAGAATCATCTAATGATTTTATTGTAACCTCATTTCCATCAAAACTTGTTACAGCAGTTTTTAATCTAATATCAATTCCCCTTTCTATCATTTTCTCTTTTGCAAATTCTGCAAGTTTTTGATTAAATCCTGGTAAGATTAGCGGTAGTGCTTCTAGGACAATTACTTTTAGATCTTCTTTGTGAATTGTAGGATAATGTTTTCTGGCATCTAAAAGCAGATCCATTAATTCACCAGCAGTTTCAATTCCAGCAAATCCTCCACCAACTACTACAAAATTCAAAAAACTTTTTCTCAATATTGGATTAGTCTCATTTTCAGCTTGCTCAAGCATATCAATTACCCTGTTTCTTAACATTACAGCATCATTGAGAGTCTTCATGGTGTAAGCATTTTTTTCAACATCAGCCATTCCAAAGAAATTAGTTTCACTACCTAATGCAATTATTAGATAATCATAATGAATTGAAATGCTTCTTTTATCTCCGGTTCCCCATAAGGTAACCAATTTTCCATACGGATCAATATTCTTAACCCGTCCTTCATAGAATTTTGTTTTCTGACAAATAGTTCTAATGGGCAAAACAATGTGCCTTGTTTCAATCATTCCAGAAGCTACCTGTGGCAACATTGGAGTAAACAACAGAAAATTATCTTCACTTACCATTACCAGTTCAATCTCAGAATCATTACCAAAATCTCCCTCCAATTTTCTGGCACATTCAACTCCTGCAAAACCCCCTCCTAAAATTACAATTTTCTTCTTATTTCTAGCCAATTATGCCATTCCCACAATCAGGGAGAATATATGCTATAAGCATAATACTTTCTAAAATCACTATGATTCTCAGGCTCTTATAATTTCTGAGTGGAGAATATCATAAGCCCTAGAAGAATCCCTTTCATTAAGAATTATGATAATACTGTCTTGACTGAAAAATGCATTTACTAATTCAATACCATTAGCATGTAAAACCTCAGCTACAAAAGAAACAACATCTGATTGATTTTTAGAAGAAGGAATTGAGATTCTAATCTTTGCAAGACCTGTACTAAACATATCCTCATTGTTTGAGATGTTTTTGAAGATTTGTCTAATGTCTTCCATATCTTCAGCTAAAAATCTAAAAGAATCAGAAACTCTAAAAAATTCATAATTACTTGTTATCTTTGAGAACTGGTCCAAAATAGCCATAGGATCTAAATCATTGGAATCCTTTATGGAAAATTTCACATCCATTATTCCATCAGTCAATGCTAATCGAGCATTTTTCAAAACTGATTCATCTTTAATTTGATCTTTGGATTCAAAAGTATCTGCATATCGTTTTATTGCTACCACCACAGTGTTCAGATTTACTGGGTTTCCCAAAATTCTTTCAATCTCAGGTTGAATTTTTACAGCTAGTGCAGTATAATTAATCAAATCCATCTTCATGCAATCGTAAATTGAACGATTTCTAGTAATAATCTCACGAACAACTTCTGGGATTGACATGCTTGAAACTCTCATCAAGATTATTATATTATGTCATATATAATAGGATTATGTAAGAATTTGGTGAATAGTCAATAAACTTTATATTATGTCATATACATTACATAACATAGGTGAATATGACAATGTTCTTTGATAGTGAATTTGATAGAATCTTCAAAAGAATGTCAAACTCTTTTTTCAACACGGATGACATTTTTGAAGAGTTCAGGGAAAATGGAACAGCATCTGGACCGTATTATTATGGTTA
>JBFIEJ010000082.1:0-4985 GCA_041603475.1 Candidatus Nitrosopumilus sp.
GATAATTGATGGATTCTCTTTAATTTTCTCCATCGTTTCAATTAATTCTGCCCCTAGTTGGCGAAATTTACTTGCTCGTAATAAAAATAATTGTGACTCTTCTTTCTTCACCAAGTTCATCAAAGAATAGATTTGGTTATAGTATTCTAGACCCATTTCATTGTATTTCTTAAAATCTTCAATCCTCTTTTGCCAATAATCAGTTGTCGGCTTTTCCTCAACTCTATAGCTGAATTGAATTTCTCCTAAGGTCTTTCCTAGTTTTGCCAGTTTATCGCTAAGTTCTTTTACCTCTTTTTTGATATTTTTTGGCTCATCAGTCATAATTTCTATCCTGTTTTCTTACAATAAAGAGTTTAGATGTTGGATTTCTCCCACACTTCATATGATTTTTTAGAATGATATGTTAGGCATTGCTCACAAAATGAATCCCATTCTCCAATACCGATTTTCTCAAAATAGTCTAGTGACCATTTGTATGTCGGCGTTTTTCTATATTGAAATTGCTGTATTGTATAGATATCTTTTTGAGAAAATTTATTCAGACATTTTTTACATTGTGCATTTTTCATTCTTTTTTGTCTGCACTTTCAGTTAGATACTTGTCTAAATCGATTGCAGCCATACATCCATAACCAGCAGCAGTAATTGCTTGTCGATAGTTCCTATCATGAACATCTCCAGCTGCAAAAACCCCTTCAACGTTGGTATGAGTCTTGTTTTTTAAAATAACATACCCTTCATTATCTAATTCTATTTGATTTTTGAATAATTTTGTATTTGGTTCATGCCCGATTGCTACAAATAAAGCTCCTGCATCCAGAGTTTTTTCTTCATTTGTTTTTAGATTTTTTAGAATAGCTTGTTTCATTTTTTGATCCCCTTTGATATCAATTACTGCTGAATCCCAATGAAATTTTATTTTTTCATTATTCATGGCTCTTTCTTGCATCACTTTGCTTGCACGAAGCTCATCACGTCTATGTACCAAATGAACAGTAGTTGCAAATTTTGTTAGAAATGTTGCTTCTTCAATTGCTGAATCTCCTCCGCCTACAACAATGATGTCTTGATTTCTAAAAAATGGCCCATCACATGTTGCACAATATGATACTCCTTTTCCTGCAAATGTTTGCTCTCCTTCCAATCCCATCTTTCTAGGGTTTGCACCTGTTGCAATAATCACTGCACGTCCTTCATATTCTTCTGATGCAGTTAGTACCTTCAATGGCTTTCGTCTAAAGTCTACATCTACTACTTCATCATCAATTATTGTGGTTCCCATTCTTTGGGATTGTTTTCTCATATCAATCATCAAATCAGGGCCCATAATCCCATTTTCAAACCCTGGGTAATTTTCAACTTCAGTGGTGTTAACAAGCTGTCCTCCAGGCAAAATCCCCGATAAAATCAAAGTATCATAACCTGCCCTAGAGCAATAAATTCCTGCAGTATACCCAGCTGGTCCTGCACCAATAATAACTACATCAAATTTTGTTTTCTTCTTATCTGGTATTTTTGGATTGTCATCATTAGTTTCTAAAACTGTAGCTCCTGCATCTGCTGCCATCATGATAAATCCTATCTTAGCTTCAATAATTTAAGTGAATATCCTTATGTTACTCTTTTTCCATTCTCAATAATATTTGATCACATATTTTACGCATTTGAGAATCAGATCCTACACTAGAAATTTTTACAATATCACTAGTAGTAACTATTCCGATGATTTCATCATTTTCTTTAACCGGTAACTTGTGAATTGATTTCGTTTTCATAATTTCTGAGGCTTCCCAAACTGTTTCTTCTGGATCAATTGTAATTAGTGGTGATGACATTACTTCTCCAATTTCCGTAAATAACGGTCTTCCCTCTGCAGCAATTTTTGTAACAAAATCTCTTTCAGTTACAATTCCAACCGGTCTGTTATCTTTAGTTACAATTGCACATCCTACTTTCAATTTTTTCATATTTTCAGCAGCGTCTTGTATGGACATTGTTTTATCAACTGCCAAAACCTTTTTTGTCATAATCTGATTGACAAAAGTACTATCCATGAAAATGATAGGATTTTCAATTATATGAGATAAATTCTAAATTATCATCCTTGAAAATCATTGGGGATAATCATTATATGCTTTTAAGTTACGAACAGATGTGATTGATTTATGACAGTTAAAACAAAGAAAATTTTGGTACCCTTGGATGGTTCAAAAAATTCCTTTCGTGGATTGGATATGGCCATCCATATTGCAAGGCAATCAAATGGAACAATTACTGCCCTGACAGTAAAATCTGTGCCTGGGATATATGCACTTCATCCACTTGGGTTCTTGGACTTTAATTCAATGAAAGAAGTGAAAAAAATACTTGAACAGGCTAAAGTCCGTGCTGCAAAAAAAGGGATCAAATTAACCGGAAAATCACTTGCAGGGGATCCTGGATATGATATCGCAAGATTTGTTAATAACAGTAAAAACGGGATTGATATGGTTGTAATTGGAGCTAGAGGACGAGGTAGTGTTAAAGAAATCTTCTTAGGAAGTGTTTCAAACTATGTATTGCATAAATCCAAAAAGCCAGTATTGGTTGTAAAATGAACAATTCTAATTTTAAAAAAATACTTGTACCTCTAGATGGTTCAAAATATTCTAAAAAAGCATTGTTGCAGTCATGTGACTTGGCAAAAGCATTAGGTTCTAAAATTATTCTAATTTATGTTGTTGAAAAATCACTACCTGTTAATTTTTTAGATCGTAAAGAGTATCTGGAACTTTTACGAAAATATGGAAAGAAAACTTTGAGTGATGCAAATGATTATCTTTCCAAACACGAACTTACTGGAACAACTTTGATGAAGGAAGGAAACATAGTAAATGAAATAGAAAAAGTAGCAAAAAAAGAAAAATGTGATCTGATTGTTGTAGGTAACAAAGGTTTAGGTGGCGTTGCAAGATTACTACTTGGCAGTGTTTCAAACAAGCTTGCTCAATCATCTCCTTGTACACTAATGATTGTAAAATAAACAATCTGTTTTTGTATCTGAATAATGAAAAAAAGATGTAAACCTATTTTACAATTAAAACAGGAACTTTAGTTTTGTGCATGACATAGTTTGATGTGCTGCCAAGAAATGCCTCTTTAGCACCGCCCATCCCTCTTGCACCAATTACTACCATGTCGAATTTGCCTTTTTGTGCCATTTTAGTAATTTCTTTACCTGTATGGCCTCCTCCAGTTTTGTACTTGAATTCAACGCCTGATTTTTGGACTTTGTTCATTGCAGGACCAATTGCTTTTACAGCCTTTTTTTGTGCATCATCTTTCATTTTCTGCGTATATTTTATTCCCGCAGCAATGGGTAGATGAAATACATAAAATCCAGTAATCTCTGCATTAGTTCCTTTTGCAATGTCAATTGCTCTATCTAAACCTCTTACAGAATTACTAGAACCATCCAGTGGTACAAGTATTTTGGTAATCTTTCCCATGAAAATCACTAAATTGCATTTAATATAAAAAACGACGATGATTTTCAATATTGAAATTATTCACATTGATTAATCTGATGATGACAGAGATAATGTATAAAAATGAAATGGCATTTTGATGATTTTATTTATGGTTCCATTGATGGTGCAGTTACGACTTTTGCAATAGTTGCAGGTGTAGTGGGTGCATCATTACCTTCTAGTATTATTTTGATTTTAGGTTTTGCCAATTTGTTTGCAGATGGCTTTTCAATGGCAGCTTCAAACTATCAAGCCTCCAAGGCTCGCAATGAATTTGTTCAAATGAAAAGAAAACAAGAAGAGTGGGAGATTGATAATATGGAAGAGCAAGAACGTGAAGAGATACGTGATATTTACAGAAAAAAAGGTTTCAAGGATGAATTGTTGGAAGATGTAGTTAGGATAATTACTTCTAGAAGAAAAGTGTGGGTTGATACAATGATGAAAGAAGAATTGTCTTTAATTGAAGATGAAAAGAACCCTGTGAGTAGTTCTTTTAGTACCTTTGTGGGTTTTAATTTAATTGGATTAATTCCATTAATTCCATTTGTTATTTTCATGATGATGGGACTTGAAGTTAATGGAGATGCATTTACTTATTCTGTAATATCTGTACTAACTGCATTTTTCATAGTTGGCATGATTAAAGGGAAGATTGTTAAAAAATCTCTATTCCGCTCTGGGATTATTACATTGATTATTGGTGGTATTGCGGCATTAGTTGCATATGTTGTAGGATATGTTTTACATTTTATTGTAAATGGTGTTGCATAGATGTCTGAATTAAACCGTCACATGGGACTTTTTCATCTTACTATGTATGGGGTTGGATTGATTCTTGGTGCTGGAATTTATGTTCTAATTGGAGAGGCTGCCGGTTTTGCAGGTAATTCCATGTGGATTTCTTTTTTGCTTGGAGCAATTGGGGCTGTTTTTGCTGGTCTAAGTTATGCTGAACTTGCTGCCATATTTCCAAAAGCAGCTGCTGAATACACTTTTGTCAAAAATGCTTTTAAAAATAATTTTTTAGCCTTTATTGTTGGTTGGTTAACTGCAATTACCTCTATCATCGTCGCAGCAACTGTTGCTTTAGGATTTGGGGGATATTTTACTCAATTTGTTGAACTGCCAATTACAATAATTGCAATTTTTCTGATTATTATTTTATCACTAGTGAATTTTATTGGAATACGAGAATCTGCTTGGGCAAATACGATCTTTGCAATTGTTACTGCTGCTGGATTGGCACTGATTATTTTCCTTGGATTCACTGCTGAGCCTACTGAAACAATTGATTATTTTGAAGCACCTAATGGGATTACTGGAATAATTCTTGCATTTGTTTTGATATTCTTTGCATTCATTGGGTTTGAAGATATGGCAAATGTTGCTGAAGAAGTTAGAAGACCAAAAAAGACAATTCCTAGAGCTATCATATTATCGATAATAATTACTGCAGTCATCTACATTCTA
>JBFIEJ010000083.1:0-4966 GCA_041603475.1 Candidatus Nitrosopumilus sp.
AAAACTAATCTATACCAGTGGCCTTGGAGTTTCATCCGATAGTTCAGTTGGTTATTTTATTTCAAAATATAATGCTGAGCAAATAATTATTAATTCTAAAATAGATTATACTATTTTTAGACCTTCATATATTGTTGGAAAAGATGATAATCTAACTAAACAACTAAAAAAGCAGATAAAACATGGACAAATTATCATACCCGGTTCAGGAAATTTTAGGATTCAACCAATTCACATTCAAGACGTAGTAAAAATTATTTTAAAGTCTGTCAATCAAATCAAATTCAGAAATAAAATAATTGATCTTGTTGGTCCAGAAACTTTAAGTTTTGAACAATATGTTAAGCTATTTTCTAAAGGAACTAAATCGAAAATTCAAAAAATTAATTTGGAAAAAGCTTATCATGAAGCAATCACCAATCCCAAATCTGATTTTGGAGTAGACGATCTTAATATTCTAGTTGGCAATTTTAAAGGAAATCATGAAAAATTACGCAAATATACTGACATGAAATTTATTTCTGTAATTGACTTATTAAAGTCCGGCAGATTGTTTAAGAATTGAAGCCTTGTCTGTTTTTTCCCAACTAAACTCAGGTTCGTTTCTACCAAAATGTCCATATGAAGCAGTTTTTTTGTAAATTGGTCTTTTCAAATCTAACTGTGTAATAATACCTGAAGGTTTCATATCAAAATTCTTTCTAACTAAGTCTTCAATTTGTTCTTCTGGAATTTTATTTGTTCCAAATGTATTGACATAAAGCGATACTGGTTCTGCAACTCCTATGGCATATGCAAGTTGCACTTCACATCTATCTGCTAAACCTGCAGCTACTAGATTTTTTGCAATATATCTGCACATATAACATGCTGATCTATCAACCTTTGATGGATCCTTTCCTGAAAAAGCTCCACCACCATGTCTTCCAAATCCACCATAAGTATCAACAATAATTTTTCTACCGGTTAAACCTGCATCTCCATGTGGACCACCAATTACAAATTTTCCTGTTGGGTTAATATGAATTTTAATTTGTTCATTCCAAAGATTACCTAAAACTGGTTTGATAACTTTATCAATAATTTCTTTTGAAATATCTTCTTGAGAAATTTCAGGTGCATGTTGTGTTGAAACTACAACAGTTTCAATTTTAGTCGGTTTGTAATTTTCATATCTTACAGAAACTTGTGTCTTTCCATCAGGTCGTACCCATGAAAGGACATTATTTTTTCTAACTTCAGCTAATTTTTGGGCAAGCTTTTGAGAAAGCAAAATCGGCATTGGCATCAATTCTTTTGTTTCATTTGTTGCATACCCAAACATTAATCCCTGATCTCCTGCTCCTTGTTCTTTATCTTTTGTTGCAGTAACTCCTTGACTAATATCTGGACTTTGTGAATGTAGACGTAAAGTCACCTCACAAGATTCTGTATCAAACATCAAATCTTTATTGTTATATCCAATTTCTCGAATTGTCTTTCTAACTAACTCTTCTTGTGCTTTTTTATCAAAATTTGCCTTGGATGTAACTTCACCAGCAACTGCTACAAAATCAGTTGTAACCATAGTTTCAACAGCCACTCTTGATTCTGGATCTTGTTTGAGAAATTCATCTAAAAATGCATCTGAAATGTTATCACATATTTTATCTGGATGTCCCTCAGTTACCGATTCAGACGTAAATAGAAAATTATTGGTCATAAAAATAACACCTACTAGAGTTCGTTTTCTAGTTTGATAAACAAAACATTGTTACCCCTTACAATTACTCTGCCATAATTTGCAATAGTTTTACCATCATGAAGTTCTTCAGCGTCAGTCATAATCAAATTCATGTAAGAGTCAACATTATCCATTTTACCCTTATACTCAACTTCATTCTTCAGTCTTACAGTAACTTTCTTTTTTGTACTTTTTTGAAGAGTTGTTAGAGGTCTTTTTGCGCTATTTGATTGAGACACTAATTGTTCACTTGATTTGCAACTTTGTTCTCTAGAATAAAAGCCTTACCTCCTTTGTAAAAATTGAAATTCCTTAAATTTTTTCTTCTTTTTCTAATTATTATACAGATGATCTCTACTGGTTTAGAAAAATTAGATAATTTCTTGTCTGGAGGAATTCCTGATGGTTTAATTGTTGATATTTTTGGAGCAAACGGAACAGGAAAAACTCAACTATTACTTCAATTATGCATTAATTCTATTCAAAAGGGTGGTAATGTTTTATTTTTAGATACAACAGGTGGATTTAGACCTGAACGAATTTTAGAAATACAAAAACAATCTGAAATTCAAAATAAACTTCTTGAAAAAATTACAGTCTATAGAGTTACAAATACATCAGAACAAATAAAATCAATTAATTATATTAAACAAAATGGTTTTTCTTTAATTCTAATTGATAATATTACTGATCTATTTTCTTATGAATACAAAAATGAGGAATTAACATTTGAAAAAAACTCTCTATTCATGAAATATATGCATGAATTATCACAATTTGCAATCTCAAATAAAATACCAATTGTTTTTACAAATATGATAAGAAATATTGAAAATAAAGAAATTGAAAATATGAAAAGTGCAATAGATCCTTTCACACATATTAAAATTCATCTTTCCAAAAATTTACCAAAATTTCAAGGTCATATTTATTGGGCACTTGACAAACAATATTTTTCATATACCATAACTAAACTAGGGCTGTCATCTAATACTGAAGATATTTAATGATCTTTCATCAAGTTTATCAATGGCAGGAATTTTTGATTCAATTCCAATAATTACTGTTGTATTATTTGGACTTGGGTTAGTTGGTGTAATTATTTATGAAAGATTGCGAACAAATACAACAGACGAATCAGATTCTTGAATCTTTATTTAAAAAATTTGGATTTTCTCAACTTACTGAAATCCAGAAAAAAGCTTCACCAAAAATATTACAAAAAAAAGATTGTTTAGTAATAGCACCAACTGGATCGGGAAAAACTGAATGTTCAGTAATTCCTATTTTTTCAATTCTAAAAAAATCAAAAATTGAAGGGAAAATTAAAGTTCTTTACATCACACCTTTACGTGCATTAAATCGAGATGTCTTTAGAAGAATTACAAAATATGCAAAAGAAAACAATTTAACTATTGAAATAAGACATGGTGACACAAGTCAAAAAGACAGAAAAAAAATCAATGAAAATCCCCCTGACATTCTAATTACTACCCCTGAAACTTTAGTGATACTATTAACACAAATCAAAATGCTTAATGCTTTATCTGATTTAGAATGGATTATAATTGATGAAGTTCATGAATTACTTTCCAGTGAAAGAGGTTCTCAGCTTTCATTAAGTATTGAACGATTAGAATTAAACTCAAAATACCCTCTCACAAAAATAGGATTATCTGCCACTGTAGGAAATTTTGAAGAAGCAGGAAAATTTGTTGTAGGGACCAAACGAAAATGTGAAATTATTAGAGATACATCTGTAAGGAAATATGATGTACAAATACAATATGTTGATGGAACTATTTCTGATGTTGCACAAAAAATAATTGATTATGTATTAAAATTAGAAATTGATTCTCCTGTTCTTTTATTTACAAATACAAGAGGTGAGGCAGAATTCTTGGCCTCAATTTTAAAAGAAAAATCCTCTATTGCAATAGAATTACATCATGGCTCTCTTTCAAAAGAAGTAAGAGAAGAAACTGAGCTAACATTACGTGAAGGAAAACGTGGTATTGTTGTATGCACATCTTCTCTTGAATTAGGTTTAGATATTGGGTCTGTTGAATTAGTCATTCATTATGGTTCACCAAGACAAGTTTCAAAATTTGTTCAAAGAATTGGAAGAAGCAGACATAATCGTGACGCATCTGCTCAAGGATTGATTATAACTAATAATCCTGACGATGAATTTGAAGCGCAAGCTATACTCAATCGAATTCAAGAAGGGTCTATTGAAGAACAAAAAATTCATGATGGTTCACTGGATGTTTTGGCTCATCATTTAGTAGGATTAACAATGCAAATTGGAGAAATTTCTGTTGAACAAGCTTTTACTTTGGTAACAAAATCATATTCATTTAGAAATTTACAGTTAGACGATCTTATAGGAGTACTAGACCTTCTAGATTCTAACTATTTGATATTTTTTGATAGAACGAAAATGACTTTTTGGAAGAAAGGACGTTCATTCAAATATTATTTTGAGAATTTATCAACAATACCGGATATTTTAAAATTCAAAGTTTTCGATAGTGTGGGAAAAAAAATCATAGGATCATTAGATCAAAGATTTGTTGGTGATTTCGGAGATTCTGGAAATATTTTTGTGTTAAAAGGTTCTCAGTGGAGAATTCTCAATGTAGATGAAAAATCATTCAGTGTTAATGTTGAACCATTTAGAGGTGGTGGAATCACGGTTCCCTATTGGGAAGGAGAAAATATCCCTATTGATTACCAAACTGCAAGAAAAGTAGGGAAATTTCGAAGTAAGGTAAAAAATGGCTCTATTAAATTAAATAACAAATTAATAGAAAAATTAAATTTTACACCACTTCCTGATGAGAAAAATATTATAGTTGAATCCAATCGGTCTCAAGGATCTATTGTAATTCATTCATGTTTCGGAACAAAAATCAACTCTACACTATCAACTTTACTTTCCTCAATGATCTCTTCAATGTTGGGCTCTATTGTTGATTCACGTTCTGATGGATATAGAATAGTATTATCATCAAGATCACGTATCTCCGAAAAATTATTCATTGAAGTTTTGAAGGATGATTATGATTTACAATCAATTGTTAGTGCATCTTTAGTTGGAACACATAATGTTAATTGGAGAACATGGTGTGTTGCTAAAAAATTTGGAATTGTTGGAAGGGGAGCAATATATGAAAGAAAATCGGCCAGATTTTTATATGAACGATATGAAAATACTGCGCTAGTACAAGAGGCACTTCG
>JBFIEJ010000084.1:0-4909 GCA_041603475.1 Candidatus Nitrosopumilus sp.
AAAAAATAAAAAAAGAAAAAGATTTTGATGTTATCTTTATGCTGTTGGATCTGTTGTTGGAGGCTCTGGATCAGCAACTACATTTCTTGCTAAACAGTCTTCTACTGTAAACTCATCAGAAATCAATTCATCAAAGTTTTCTCCATCAGTGTGTTTTCCAACATGTGCTTTCTGAGCATTTCCATTGATATTGATTACTTTCCATTCTGCTGGAGTTACTGTTTCTTCTCCAGTTTCAGGATCTATCTCTATCTCTTCTTCAGCAAAGTGACAAACATCAATTTTGTCCATTTTTGCAGCCATTGCTGGTGAAAGGGAACTAATTCCCAACATTACTGCAAACATTGCGATTGCAGCAATAGATAATGTTGTTTTCATTACATAATAAACAAACAATCATTGGATATTCTTGATGCTGTATATGATGAACAACTTTTGAAAATTACTATGAAGAAAAGAGAAAAAGATTGATTTTAAATGAAAAAAATGATTCTAATTGAAGTCATACTCTAGATGAGGTTCATTTAATGACTCTTTCATTTTATGTAATCCATTTGATGCTCTCTTGTTAATTCTTGATAATACCCTGTTGGCTATCTCATTTCCATATTCTGATCTAAGGTGTTTCATCATACTAGTGCGAACTCTCCCAAATCTCTGTTTATCTGAAATTATGGCATCCTCACATGCAAGTTCTGCTAAAGCAAGTTTATCCAAATTATTTTTATTTTCGGACTTTTTCAACCTAAATTCTAGGCAAAGTTGAAAGAAATACCATTAGTTGTTCAATTTGAACTACACAAAAAATGTCTCATTGAGAATGTTTCTTACAGATCATATGTATTCCAGGTGCACCTACAGCTCCCATCATCTTGTCAACTATCTGTCCTGACTTGAACATGATAAATGTAGGAATTGATTGGACCGCAAATCTCATTGAAATATTCTGATTGTTATCTACATTTACTCTTGCAAACTTTACCTTGGGGTATTTTTTGGATAGACTTTCAAAGATTGGGTGCATACTCTTGCATGGGCCACACCACTCTGCCCAAAAATCAACCAGTGTAGGATTTTCAGCAGTTACTATTTGATCAAAATTAGACTCGTTCAAATCTATAATTCCTGGCTCAATTTTTACCTCAGGTTTAGGTTTGAGCATCTCTTCCATCTTTTTCTGCATAATTTTTGCAATTTCTGGGTCTTCAGACAATAATCTTGAGGGTAAAGTTCTACTAAAAAATCTATACTGAACTACTCATCATCAGCTGATTTTATTGGAATTGCCTCAAATCTTCTGGACTTGCAAATTGGGCATTGGTCAATGTATTGTGTAAAACTAACAGAGGTATATGCGATACCACACTCACCACAAATTCTAAGATTTCTGCTTAGTTTGCCCATTGATGTACATTAAATGCATTATGATTAAAACCTAACTTTTTGTGATTACCAAAATTGCCACCATGGCTTTACAACAGGTTTTACTACGACAGTGCATACTCCTTCAATTAATTTAGTTCCAGGACCACAAATTCCATATTTTTTCTCTTTTGGTTTTGGTTCTTGTGGCTCTTCTAGTCCAACTGCTTGGTAAATTGACTCATACTCTGGATATGTTTTATCAAACCAATCCTTGTAGGTCTTCTCATTGTTGTATCTATCTACATAACTCTGTGGATCTTTTGATTCATCTACAAAAGGTGCTAGTCCCAAATCTTCTGGTTCAGTAGGTTCTGTAACTGGATTAATCATTGAATCATTTACTGTAATTGTTAGTTCTTTTCTATCTGTATTCCCATCCTTTTTCACAACTACATCAAAAACGTATGTCTTTCCACCATCAGAAGCTGATGGTGTCCATGAGAACATTCCTGTATTTGAAATAATTTTTGCACCTTGTGGTGGATTCTTCTCTAAACTAAACACCATATCTTTAACTGAATTATCAATTAGTTTGACTGCAAATGACAGAGTCTTTCCTTCATCAATAGATAGTTTTCCTATTGGACTAATTTGGATATTGTTTGCCTTTGGTGTTGCCGAGAACTCATTTGATGGCTCACTAATTCCAGCCTCATTAATTGCTGAAACTCTATAGGTATACTTTGAATTTGTGCTGAGATTTTTATGCGAATAAGATCTATTTGTGCTCTCTGAATCTGCAACTATGGTACCAAATGTTCCCTCGTCTTTCTTTACTTCAATTTTGTATCCTGTAATTGTAGAATTCCCATCCTTGACTGGTGGACTCCATGAAAGATTAATCTGAGTTGCAGAAACCGCAGTTGCAGTTAGTTTTATTGGTGGAGTAGATACTGCAATATCTACTTCAGTTGATGTAATTGGTTCAGTTGAATTATCTACTGAATCTTCTCTTGGTGTTGCAGATGCAGTCTCTGATTCCTGTGTCATTCCATAACCAACATTTGCGCTAATTGCAAATGTGTAAGTCTTGTCTGTCTCCAAGTTTGATACCACAAATGTAGTTGTATCGTCATCTACATTTCCTACAGTATCATAAACACCTGAAATTACTTCTCGTTTAATTTCATATCCATTAATTGTTTGTCCAAATGTATCTGATGGTGGTAGCCAAGTTAGTTTGATTTGGTTTGGTGAAATTGCAGTAGCAATTAATCCTGCAGGAGTTGTAGTGTGTTTTGGTTTCTCTGAAATTATTGGTGATGGAACACCTACTCCTTCAGAGTTGACAGAGTATACTCGGTAAAAGTAAGTATTTTGAGTATCAAGACCCTTGTGAATAAATGATGTTGCACTACCAGAGTTTTCAGTAATTACTATGTATTCTCCTGATCCTACTTTGTATTCTATCTTATATCCAGTAATGTCAGGTACATTTTCAGCAAGTTCTGGCTTTTCCCATGATATCATTATTGATGTTGCAGAGACTGGTGATGCCTTTAGGTTATCTGGTGCTGGTGCAGTTTGAGTGGGTGGCTCTACATCTACAGTAAATGCCTGGATTCTATCATTATCTGAATCAGCTACAAAGAGGAGGTCGTTTGTATTATCAAATGCAATTCCCATTGGTGTGTCAAATTCCCCATCACCTGAACCCGTAGAGCCGAACTCCTCAAGAAAACAAACTCCATCAACTATCTCTTGAGTACCTGCAGGACAAGTATTGCCTGAAATCATATTGAATATCTGAATTCTGTTGTTATCAGTATCTGAGACAAATAACAGATCATTTGCAGTATCAAATGCTAAACCTGATGGATCGTCAAATTCACCGGGATCAGAACCTGTTGTGCCGAATTTCTTCACAAAACAAACTCCATCAACTGCCTCTTCTGTTCCACTTGGGCAAGTGGTACCATCTACTAATTCAAATACAACGATTCTATCATTTCCTCCATCAATAACATACAGCATATCATTTGAATTGTCAATTACCATGTTAGTTGGATTTTGAAAATCATCATTACCATCAAAGGAATCAAAACTAGTTACAAAATTTTCTGAAGAGTCAAAAATTGATATTGAATCTCTTTCAATATCTGATACATAGATATCCCTTGATGAATCCCTAATTGCAATTCCTCTTGCTTGACCTAGATACTCATCATCACCACTATCTGATGAACCAAATTTTGATTGAAACTCCCCATCATCATCAAATACTTGAATTCTTTCATTGTCAGAGTCTACAACAAAAAATTTTCCTAAAATATTAATTGCAATACTTAATGGATTGTTGAACTGTCCATCCCCATCTTGATTTGCACCATCTGCATTGCTGTTACAATTCTGAACTGCTGCCATATCACAAAAAGTTCCATATTGAAAATCATAATCTCCGTCATCATCAAAGACATTAATTCGATTATTGTTGTTGTCTACTACATAGATCTTGTTTCCATTTTTATCTACAATTACATCAGTTGGGTTATTCAGATTTGCATTTCCACTGCCAGAAGTACCAAATTCAAAGGAAAACTCTGGTTCTGCATATACAATTGGGACAGAAATTACTCCTAATAGTAATAATATACTTAGAAATTTTCTATCTTGCATGCAGTTCATTCCTGCCTAATTTTAATAATTGAAATAATAAATTTCACTACTCTTTTGCTTAATTGCGATTTACCAGTAGTTTGATCAAATTCTGATATATTTTCTTGTTTTGAAAATTACTATAGCTGGTACTCCAACATACATGCCAATATTCATCAAAATCACTCCAATTCCTAATGTAACCACTTCTGATTCTGAATCAGCCAGTGACATTATTGATAGTGATGATAATAGTGGTGTAATTGCAATCTTTACTGCTTCTTTGAATGCTGGATTTTCTCTTTGCAAATCTGCAATGAATGGTGAGAATGAATAGTAGAATTCATTGAATCCAACCATAAATGACATTCCAGAATCTGTTTTCATTAATTGATTATCACGAATCTCTCGGAGTAATTGTACTTGAGGTGCCATCTCAGAGCCATATGTTGCAGTTGCAATTAGACAACCACCACCTTTTGCATTATTCACTATCATACATGTATCGCCTACGAGTTCAGTTCCTTCTCCACATTCACCAAACTCTGGTTCTATTACTTCTGGTTCTTCCATACCTACTGCATCATAGATAGTCATATCTGGATATGTTTTATCAAACCAATCCTTGTAGGTCTTCTCATTGTTGTATCTATCAATATAGTATTGTGGATCTAAATTTGGATCAACAAATGGTGCTAGCTCTTTAGGAGCCTCTAGTCCAACTGCTTGGTAAATTGACTCATACTCTGGATATGTTTTATCAAACCAATCCTTGTAGGTCTTCTCATTGTTGTATCTATCTACATAACTCTGTGGATCTTTACTTTCATCTACAAAAGGTGCTGGAATCTCTAATGGTTTTTCCAATCCAACTGCTTGGTAAATTGAC
>JBFIEJ010000085.1:0-4669 GCA_041603475.1 Candidatus Nitrosopumilus sp.
CCAACTCTGCCCCTTCCCCAATTTCCAGTAGCAATTGCATTGTTTAGTTTATCAGTAATAATTCCAGGTCTAATTGCAGCAGCTACTGCATTAATTCCTCGTTTTTGACCAGATCTTTCTAATTGGTATTTCATATCTCTTACAAGATTTCTAAATGCAGTTCTAAACAAATCTGCTAGCATCTGTCCTGCAAATTTAATGACTTTATTTCCATAATGATCTTTATCATCTGGACGAATCCATCCAAGTTTTAATTCTAATAATTTACATGCGGCTTCACCTAAGAATTGAGCTTTTTCTTTTCTATTTTCAGGATGCTTTCCTAAGTGTGGTAAGAGACCCCAATCCAACAAAGTCTCAGCTCTTTTAATTTGGAATTCTTCCAACATTCCAGGTGCAATTCTTTTACTGATGTAGACAATTGCATCTTTAGATGTTGGAACATCTCCAGCTTTTTCAAAAGAGCCTTCCAATTCATTTTGAAGATCATCTACTAGAGAAACTGCAGCCGCAATTTCCCTATCAGATTCTAATCCAAGTGCGCGCATCAAAGTTACAACTGGAATGTCAACTGGGGAACCAGGAATTCTAGCTACTATCAATCCATCATTTTTCATTACTAGTTCTAATTTTGCACGATAACCAACAATGGAAGAATATACTTTAGCTTTGAAAACAATATTTCCACCTACAGTTTCTCGATCAACAATAATTTTATTGTAAGAAAGATCTTCTAAACCTACAATTACTCTTTCAGAACCATTAATGATAAAGTAACCTCCAGGATCATTTGGATCTTCACCATGTTCAACTAATTTTTGAGTAGAGAAATTATGTAAGATACATGCATTTGATTTTGCCATTACTGGAACATCACCAATATGTACAAATCGTGATTCCAAAATTTTACCATCTTCTACAACACTTGCCTCCATCATTACCGGAGCGGAATAAGATACATTTCTCAATCTTGCCTCTGCAGGAGTAATGTGTGTGATAGAACCATCAAGTTCCATCATTCTTGGTTGTTGGAGTTTTACTTTACCAAGTTGAATCTTGTAAGGGTATTCTGCATTTTCAATATCAATTTGACCAACTTCATTTATAATACTTTGAAGTCCTCGTTCTAAAAATTCATCAAAGGAATTAAGATGTTGACGTGCGATGCCTTCACGTTTTAGAATATCTTGAATTACTGGCCAGCGTTTAGTAGAAGGATCTGCCATCTATACTTCCACCACATACCGATAATAGAGACTCTCACCTGCAGTTGGACTTTTTCGTGTAATCTTAATTACATCACCAGGTTTCACACCAAGTCCCAAAATTGCAGGATCGTTTACAAAGATTAATGGTAATTCGGTAGGTTTACAATTATATTTTTTTAAAATTTCTTCAGCTTCTTGTTTAGTTATAATTTCATGTTTTGGCACATAGATATGATCTGGAACTAAAATCTGATTTTTCTTAGTTGCCATCTACAAAACCTCCAGATAGAACATTAAATGTAACAGTAAATAATACACACAAACTGTCAAAATCTCACGCTCAGGTTAATATATATCTAATCTGAAATTCGTTAAAGACTAGGTTTTTTCTTGTTTGTCAACAAATTTTTTCACAACCTTAAATAGTATAAATTTAGGCGAAAGAATGATGAAAACTCATCTATCGGTGTTTGCCTTATCTGCAATTTTAATTGCAAGTATTGGTATTGCACCAGCATTTGGACAACAAAGCTCGATCACTGTTTCTACAGATAAAGCATCCTATTCAGAGGGTGACACTATCATAGTTTCAGGAAAAGTAAATGATCTATTTGGTGTTCCAGTTAGTATGCTAGTAAAAGCTCCTAATGGCAATTTAGTTAAAATTGCACAAGTAACAGTAGGTGCTGACAAAATGTACAGTACTGAATTTACTGCAGGGGGTTCTTTAATGAAAGCAACAGGAACATACACAATATCAGTTCAATACAGTAACGAAAACCAAACAGCAGAAACATCTTTTGAATTTGGCGGTTCTACAACAACACCACCAACGAAAGGCCCAATAACTGACAAAACAATTGCAGTTGAAGGCTCTAGTGATTTAATTGGATATGTGATTACAGGAGGAAAATTACTTAGTGTAATGCCTGATGTAGATGCAAATTCACTGATCATATCAATTGATGCAACTAATGATGGTTCATTGAAACTAACAATCCCTAGATCTGTGATGGATGCAACAATCAATGGTGAAGATGATGACTTCTTTGTCTTAATTGACGGAGAAGAAGTTGAGTTTACTGAAACAACAACATCAACAGATAGAACACTTACCATAGCATTCCCAGCAGGGGCTGAAGAGATCGAAATAATCGGTACATTTGTAGTCCCAGAATTTGGTACAATTGCAGCCATGATTCTAGCAGTAGCAATTATCTCAATAATTGCAGTCTCTGCAAAATCAAGACTTAGTATTATACCAAGATACTAAATTTCATCTTTTTTCTCTTTTTAAGAAATATCAATTCTAATTATCCAAATATCAATTTATGATAAAAAAGAGGTTGAGATCATAACTTCATATTTCATAGTATGAAGAGATTTATCACTACCCAAAATATCTCATTTTTTATACTAAAAGAAAATATAGTAAATTTTAGCTCAGAATAAAAAATAAATGCACAATTTCTGATCGGTAAGAATTAAATCATAAAAATCACTTTTTAAATATACATAAATACCAAAAGATAGTTGGGTTGAATTAGGATGAATTTTAAACGTTCAACAACATCAATGGCAGTAGCCCTCTTGGCTCTATCATTAATTTCAATGACCTCAATTCAACAAGATGTTTTTGCTACAAGCCAAGGAATGGCCATAACAGCAACAGCCGATAGAAACTCAGACACGATTACCGTTACAGGTAAGACAGTTTCAACACAAAACGATGTTACTTTTAGAGTCACATCTCCAAGTGGAAACAACGTAGTAGCTATAAACCAAGTATCACCAGATGAAAATGGTGAATTTGGAATTAAATTCAAAATAGGTCCAACATGGACTGAGAATGGATTTTACACTATCAAAGCCATGCAAGGTTTACAGCAAAATTCATTGTATTCACTAAAAGTGCTTGTTGAAGTAGCAAACGGAATGGCCAAAAAAACCTCTGTGACTGAATCTAATTTAGAAACAGGAATTTATGTGCCATATAGTCCAAATGTTGCAACAGATAAAGGACTTGAACTTTATGCAGATGCTGTCTTGGGATCCAATATAATTGAGGTTTCAGGAACAACTGACAGAGTAAGTCAAGATGTTACGATAACTGTAACTGCACCAAATGGCAACAAAGTATCCGTAGGTCAAGTATCACCAATGCTTAATGGAGAATTTACTTCTACAATCACCACAGGAGGACCATTATGGAAACAAGATGGATTCTATACTGTATCTGCAAAACAATTCGACGATCCAAAATATACTGCTTCAACTGAGGTAGATATCAAAGATGGTGTCGTAGTCCCAGAATTTGGTACAATTGCAGCCATGATTCTAGCAGTAGCAATTATCTCAATAATTGCAGTCTCTGCAAAGTCTAGACTTAGCATTATTCCAAGATACTAAGTTCACAACTTTTTTCTCTTTTTAAATATACATAAATAGAGACAGGTGCAAGTCGCAACAAGATGAACAACCGTACGTCGTTCGCGCTACTAGCCTTTATGACTGCAGTCGGTACTTTAACCATGTCATCAGCATATGCTGTGGAAAGCAATAATTTGCCTCCAGCATGTGTAGGATGTTCTCCGGATGATGCAAAAATGGCAGCAAACAAAGCGTTGCTAAAGTCAATCCCAATATCTGTATGGACAGATAGTGTAGAATATGGACATAATGATATGATCAAAGTAACAGGCCAAGTAGCAAATGTAGCTTCTGGATTTCCAGTAACAGTAACTGTTGTGAGTCCACTAAACTCCATTGTTACAATTGACCAATTAGTTGTAGCAGAAGATGGTAGTTTTGAGACTAGACTAAACACAGCAGGTGCTATGTGGAAATACGACGGTACCTACACCATTAAAGTAAACTATGGCAATACTGAAAAAAGTAATTCTGTCCAGGTTGAACTAACAGGTGGAGAAACAATGACAAAACCAGCACCAAGTAAAGCATGTGGTGGAAATGAAATTTCTGCAAGTGGAAAATGTATCCCATACAGTATTTCAGGTGGAATTGTAACTAGTGCAACTATCAATACTAATGACAAGTCAATTGTTATTAGCATCAACGCTAAAGAAGACGGAACCTTAACAGTAACCCCAGATAAAAAAATCCAAGATGGTATCTTTATGGTACTAGTTGATGGACAAGAATGGGATGATGTTGAAATCGTTGGAAACAAAGTAACAGTAATGTTCCTAGCAGGCGCTGAAAAGATTGAAATTATTGGTACCTTTGTAGTCCCAGAATTTGGTACAATTGCAGCCATGATTCTAGCAGTAGCAATTATCTCAATAATTGCAGTCTCTGCAAAATCAAGACTTAGCATTATACCAAGATACTAAAACCACACAACTTTTTTTCATTTTTTCATTTTTAATAGCAAAGGAAATATACAAATGTGCATTTGAAAGTTTGTGCACACTAAAATAATTTATGGAATTATTTCTCTA
>JBFIEJ010000086.1:0-4644 GCA_041603475.1 Candidatus Nitrosopumilus sp.
GCGGTTTTGTAAATTAATTTGATACTTAGAACTGCTAACAGTCCTCCCAAGATTAATGCTGCTACAAAATCACCGTAGTACAATCCATATGAAACTAATACAATTCCAACAATCGCTACTAATGTAGAACCAAGATCCATAAATGCATGATAAAAGTCAGCTTTGAGTGTTACTCCGCCAATTTTTTTAATGGAGTTTCTTAAAAGGATAATTCTAAAAATATCTACTCCAATAGTATAGACTCCCCCAATGATGGCATACATTCCGGGTAGAATATTTGGTGGCGGACTTTGTAATCTGTTAATTGATTCATAAATAAAAAAACAAGCAATTAGAAAAATTGCCATTCCTCCAATTAATCCTCCTAAAGATTCAATTTTTCCATGTCCATAGGTATGTTCTGCATCTGGAGGTTTTATTGCCATTCTAGCTGCTAATAGTAAAACAAGAGTAACAACACTGTCTAACAGAGCATGAATACTGTCTGTGATTAATGCCAAACTGTTTGACACTAACCCAAAAATTAATTCCACTAAAAATGCAGAGAATATAGCAAATAATGAAATCTGTAAGACTTTGGTTCTTTTGACAAACATTTTCCTTATTTTTTGATATCTGTACTCAGGTATAACAGGTTTCTAGAATCAATCATGCGACAACATTATCAGTTAGAAAAAGAAATTTGCAGCTGTTGGCGGTTAAATTCTACCTATTAATGGCAATTTTCTCATTAATGTTAATTCCAGTTTTAAGCGCAGATGCATCACATAATCCAAATCTTAGAGTATCTGCTGAAAATCCTCAATTCAACAATCATTTTGCAGGTTCAATGGTAGTTGAAGTTGTAGTAAATGATCCTAATCTAAAGGATACAGGTCAAGGAAAAGGAGAGCCTGATGTGACCATTAATGGAAAATCTCTAAGAATGGCTCAAGCTTCTGATGGTAGTTGGTATGCTTATTTTGCAAATGTTGCAAAGGCAAAGAAAGCTGATTCTACAGTAGGTCTTGCTGGAAAAGGATTAGATTTTGGAGTATTTTGTAGTAGGGATACCCCATCCTCTATTTTTGGAATTTCATTAACTCAGACAGATGGTTTTGCAGTTCCAAAATCAACTGGACTTACAGCATATTCCAATGGAGATGATCCATTTGTTCAATGTATGGGATCTCCAAGTGGTAATACAAATTTGAATAATGTAGTTCGCAATGCAAAGTCACTTAATACAAATTCAAAAGTTCCTACTGGACAAATTGGATTGAAAACAAATGCTTGGCCATTAATCCAACTTTATTCTTTTGATAAAGTGGTAATTCAATACAATCCCGGTGGCCCCGCACAAAAAGTATCTTTAGAATATGATGATATAGAAAATATTTCTCTATCTCTTGATAGAAAACTTTATCCAAATAATTCTGAAGTCTTTCTAACTCTTAATGATGTTCAATTAAACCAAGATCCAACTGATGAAGATTCTTGGACATTTGATTTTAGTTCCAATCTATCAGTTTTTTATCAGGCCTATGATGAATCAGGTTCTCCAGATGCAAATGGAGGCTTGGGTTTAGTTAATCTGGCTCCGAATTTATCTGATCTCGGTTTCAAAAATAATGGAAAACTTTCTGTAAATTTGGGCTCTGTTTTAAAATTAAAATCTAATGATGAACAACCAAGTACAAGTGTGACAAATGGAATTAAAACATATTCACAAATAATCACACTGGTAGAAAATCATCCCAATTCTGGAGTATTTGATAATTCTGATGATGATAATGAATCCACCTTGGGTGTTCTAAACAATGCTCCAAGAGGACAATCTGGTTCGATTACATATGACAAAAAATCAATATCTGTTCTTACTGGCTCATCAACTGCCACTGTATCATTAAATCCCACTTTGACCTTAGCTGATGGTTCACAATATTTGAAACCTGGTACAAAATACCCCATTGTTTTATTTGATCCTGATCAAAACTTTAATTCCGGTTCAAGGGATCATCTTGATGCTTTTAGAGCAACATCAATTCTTCCTACATTGAAGATTGGAAATCCTATTACACTTGGAAAAGCATCTGATGTTGATTTTTTTGATTTATCTACTGATGCTTTAAACACTGGTGATTCTGCAAATTCTTCTGTGCCTGATAAAAATTCTGCACGCCTACATATTGACACATCAACTGTACCAAATGGAACCTTTGAGAAGATTTCTTTGAACTTGGGTATTACTGCCTCAACATTACAATCCTTACTCATTGATAGTTCCCTCTCAAATTCTGATGGAACTAACTGGATTAATTATGATTTTAGATCATTTTCAAATGATCTTGGAGTTTCTGATTTTTCTGATACCTCTATTGATTTATCATTTGGCTCACTTGGTTCCTCAAGTGTTACTATAGTTGATTCAGGAGATTTATCATCTCCTAAAGGATTTATCCAATTAGATGATTCAGACATTCAATCCATCTCGACTAAAAGTGGAAATGTTTTTGTTGTAATTAATTTTGATTCTTCTAACAATTCTGCTGGTGTAGGAACTATTTCTAGTGAAATTAATTCACAACCTATCATTCTTGATTTCTTTTCATTTGGATTGGAAGATTCTAATGATATTAACAATTCAATTTTTAGATTTGAACTAGAAGAAACATCTAATGATTCTTCTACCTTTGATGGAACATTGGAATATTCAATTGCAAACCAACTAAATCTTTTGGATCCTACATTCATTAAAACTATACAACCAATTGACGATCAAATTAAATTCATTCTAACTAATAGACTAGTAAATGATAAAGGAATAACTATTTCATATTCAGATATTGCTGAAACTGGTTCTCTTAAACCAACTTCAACTAAATCACAAATAAATACAAATTCTGGAATTTTATCTTCCAATTCACAATCATATAGATTTGGTCAACCCGTAACTATTACATTAAATGATCCTGATCTTAATTTGAAAAATGATTTAATTGATATTTACTTTGTAATCGATGATCAAAACTCTGAAAATGTTGATACTGTAGGAAAAAATGGAATTATTTTACTTGAAGTGTTGCTTAAAGACATTCGATACAAACGATGCACTATAGATGGAGTTGAATATGGTGGATTAGGCGCAAGTGGATTCACACTTGTTGAAACTGGTCCTAACACTGGGATCTTTAGTGGAGTATTCAAAATGCCTTCACAAATTTGTAACAAATCTGGCACTCAATTAATCTCTACAGCTGGTGGAAGTCTTGATGTCAAATACTATGATTCTAGAGACAGTTCTGGAAATGCAAATATTTTCAGCCTATTGAAAAGTAAATCCACCTCAAATTATTCTACTTCTCCACAACTGAGTACTCATTCTATCATAAAACCCACAATGGGAAAAGTTGAAGAAATCACTCTTACAGGAAATGTTGAAAATTATAAACGTGGACTTCCATTGGAAGTAACTATTATTTCTCCTGATGGAAAATCCCAAAGCTTTGCCTCTAACATTTCTAATTCTGGAAATTATCGTTCCATAATTTCAATAAATGAGAATTCTCTTATTGGACATTATGAAATTAAATTATCACACAACAATATACATCTCAAGACTCTTTCATTTATTGTATCGATCCCAGAGATCCCATATTGGATCAAAAATAATGCAAAATGGTGGGCATCCACAACTATTTCAGATTCAGAATTTATCAATGGAATTGAATATTTAATTCAAGAAGGACTGATAATCATTTCTCCCACAGAAAGAAGTTTAATTTCTGAACAAGTTATCCCGAGCTGGATCAAAAATAATGCAAAATGGTGGTCTAATAATCAAATTTCCGATGAAGACTTTGTAAAATCAATTCAATACTTAGTCAAAAAAGGTATTATTCGAGTATAAACTGGTCAATTTTTGTTTCATTGAATACATAAATACTCTCAAATCATGAAAAAAATGAAAATGAGGCTGATGGGATTCCTAGCGTTTGCACTGTTAGCAGTTTCCATTCTTTCTTATGGTGTAAATGGTTCTGCATTTGCTACTGAACATAATATTCCACCAGTATCTGTATCTGTTGATTTATCAATAGTAGCTAATGGTTCTACTGTAAATGTTTCTGGCAATATTAGAGATTATGATTCTAGTTTAGATGCTGGAAAAGCAATTACTTACATTATCAAATCTCCTGACAATAATCTTGTCACTATTGGACAATTAACTCCAAATCCTGACGGTTCTTTCAATCATTCTTTCATAGCTGGTGGTCCACTATGGAAATTAAATGGTGATTATGTAATTGAAGTTAATTTTAGCGGTAATTCTAATGAAGCTGAAATCAACTATGTTGGTGGCGAACAAGTAGTTACAAAACCAAAACCAGAGCCTAAACCAGAGCCTAAACCAGAGCCCGAACCAGAGCCCGAACCAGAGCCCGAACCAGAGCCCGAACCAGAGCCCGAACCAGAGCCCGAACCAGAGCCCGAACCAACATGTGGTGCCGGAACTGAGTTAGTGAACGGAATTTGCCAAGTCATTAAAACTGATTCTGGTGACAGAGGAGGCGGTTGTTTAATTGCAACTGCTGCATATGGAACTGAATTATCTCCACAAATTCAGTTCTTGAGAGAAATTCGAGATAACACTGTGATGAGTAC
>JBFIEJ010000087.1:0-4525 GCA_041603475.1 Candidatus Nitrosopumilus sp.
AATCTGCTCGATACTGCATGATTTTATTTGCAATAGTCTCAGAATCTTTGCCCAAGTTGGAATTCTGTCACTCCAAAGTATCTCTCGTGCAAGTTCAGTAATTGAAAAGGAGCCATCATCATTAAGTGAAATTAATTTTCTGTCTTTTAGTGATGCAAGTGCATCTAGGATTCTTCCGACTCCCAGTCTTTTTAGTTCCGAGTTTTCTAAATTATTCTCATTAAAAGTTCCATTCTCTTTTAGTGCCAAGTTCAAAATTTCTAAATCAACTGTTCCAAGCTTTCTCATGCAGTGGTGTTTGGAGTATGGTTAATCATTCTTTCGTCTTTACAATTACCTTGTAAATTTGCTCTAGTGAATTATTCAGTTCTTTTAAATTTGAAATGTTTGCATCAACCCACTCAGTGTATTTTTGAACTGAACCTAACTTGAAATCAGGATTGCTAATTTGTTTTGCTAAAAACCACGTCTCTCTGTATGCAAAAATTATCTTTCCAATTAGTAATCCATTTTTGTTTAAAAATATTTCAAGTAAATTTTTAATTTCTTGCTCATGTTTGTTGTTTTCTTTAATTATCCTATCAAACTGTTCATTCTTTAATTTATGATATCTATCAAAGACTTGATTGCTAATACTTCGCATGTCTCGTATCTTTTTATCATATTTTCCTAGAAAATCCTCTGCCCATCTTTTAGCTTCTTGAGTGTCTTCAAAATTTACCTCTAGTGTTTTTGAAATCTGTAAAATAACTTCTCTGTTCAAGTCCATGTGCCACTTTACAAATTCTTTCAAATCCTCAATACTTGTTACCTCCTTGGCAATCCATGAAAATAGTTTGAGCGATTCACCATTATCTGGAAATACCCTTGTAAATTTTGGATGAATCATGCTTTGCAAAAAATGGTTTTTGCATAAAAACTTGATTTATCTTTCTCTGTCCAAAAATATATGTGGTAATTGTCTTTGCTGTTTTATGGTTAGATACGAGCTTCCAAGATTACCATATGAGTATGACGAGCTAGAGCCATTTATAGATAAAGAGACTATGATTATTCATCATCAAAAACATCACCAAGCATATGTCGATGGTCTGAACAAATCTCTTGAAAAGATTGGTGGGGCAGCTCATCCAAAATACATTTCAGCAATCTTATCTGATCTAAACTCTACTCCAGAGTCTGGAAGATCTGACATCAACTTTTTTGGTGGTGGGTTTGAAAATCATAGATTGTTTTGGGAAACAATGACACCAAATGGTGATGGCTCCCCTGGTGGAAAACTTGAGGATTCAGTTGATGTGTATTATGAAAACTTTGGGAATTTTAAAAAAATATTTTCTGAAAAAGCACTCGGAATCCAAGGAAGCGGTTGGTGCTGGTTGGTCTTTAATCAAACATATCATAAAATTGAAATCATTACAACTGAAAACCAGGACAGTCCTTGGACTGTGCAAAAAACTCCTTTACTTGGGTTGGATGTATGGGAGCATGCATACTATCTAAAATATCAAAACAAAAGAGCAGATTATATTGAATCCTGGTGGAATGTTGTAAACTGGGATTACGTCGGAAATAGATTCGACGAATTGGCAGGATAATTATCTGATTTGGGTAAATTCTTTTAAGGAAAAATTGATTTTTTCATCTCATGAACAAGAGTCTAAGATACATTGCACTTTTTGCAATACTTCCCTTGTTTACAGCAGGATTGACAACTGATTATTTTTCAGATGCAAACGCTCTAAAAAGTAAAGGTACTAGCTCCTCACAATACGGTTCAAGTACTGGCGTCTGTGGATTGCAGTTGTGTTCTGAAATCCCCGGTGGAAAAGCCGCATGGATGGAACAACAAAAATCAACTCCTGTAGCACCAGTTGCTAAAGAAAAACCAAAAATGGAAAAAGAAGCCATGATGGAAAAAGAAACCATGATGGAAGAGGTAACTGAGGCTGACTTGGGCTCTGTACTTAGATTATCAAGAGCAAACGTTCCGGCAACAATTCCAATGCATCATGGATACTATAACGGTGAGGATGTCTATTTCATCATCACTGACTCTAGTGATCCAACACATGCAGATCTCATAACAAAGAATCAAGGATGGCAAGTAGAACTTGCACCTTTACTGAAGAATGCTCCAAAGTCTGCACTTTCTAAAACATTCATGTTTACCAACGGCGTTGAAGGCGGTGGTGTACATGGATTCCAAAGTGAAGTCTTCACTAGTACTCCTGCACAAGCAGAAAAGTACAGTGCATTGACTGCACATGTACATGTTACATGGAAAGAAGGCACAACTCCAAGAGTACTTGATTCAGCGGAGAAGATCATGGATGCTGCAGAAGCAGAATTAACATTGACTCCAGTTGATGTTGTAATTAACATGCCGCAAATTGTTTGGCCAGAAGGACAAATGATGGTTAAGGAAGACAAAACTTTGACTGATACTACTCCTTATGGTGGTGGACAAGTTCTTGATATCGATACAGAAGAGATGACAGTAACTTTCATTGCTCATCGTGGATGGGGACCAGATGGTAGAACAATCTATTACATTGTAACAGATGCTACTCCTAGCGGTCCTGCAGGTATGATGGGTGTTGTAAGTTCACCAACATCTGCAAAATTAATTGCAAACTCAGCAGCAGTAGACTTGTATCAATTCAAAAATGGTCTAAAGGGTACTGGCCCATTAGGATTCCAACCAGGAATAGCAGCAGGTGCACCTGGTGATGCCAACTATTCTCCAATGTGGAGAATCTTTATGATTGGATGGGATAATCCTGAGGAAGCACAATTACTTGAAACCATTGATGACATGAATGCATACAAAGAAGCAGGCTTGCTAGATATTGGAATTGCTCGTCCAATGGACAAAGATCACATTGTGAACTGTCCATTCATTGATCCATTCCAATAAGTTTCACAACTTTTTTTATTTTTTTTCTTTACATCTGTTAGTTTTTTTGATTTTTTTTCAATAAATTTACAGAAAATCTACTTACTACTTTATCTCTGATAATGAGTATATGAAATTATGAGTATTACAGGAATGTACATGCTAAACACTGGAGAGTATGTTCCAGAGAAGATCACTCAAACACTTGACATGCTTTACGTGGATAGAAAAAATGAGTTTCGGGAACTATCTCAAGTACTGCTAAATGAAAAGGCACTCAAAGCAATGCCTAACTGGAAAGAATTTGTAATGAATTTCTGCCTGGATGTCGAGGAGGCCTTTAAGACCTGGTCTGGACATAGCCCTCTCTTGCCCAGTTCTCCACAAAAAGCACTTACCATCTTGAGACAATTAGGGCACGACAAGACATCGATGAATCAACTAGCACATCTGCTAAACATGTCTTACAACTTGTCAGTTGAATTCAAAGAGATCTATAGGCGACTAAAATAACCTCTCTTTTTATTTTCAATCAGTATTCTTGTAACTTTGCATACATTCTCATCTAGCAATACTTAACACTGAACACTCTTCTAAGTAGATATGATTGATGTAAAGGATTTGAGAGTATGCACTGATTGTGGAACTGTGTATAATGATAGATTTTCAAGAGGATTATGTCCGAATTGCCATACCAACAACCATGAGCAGATATCTGCTGATAGTGGCGTCGGAAATTTAGAAAGATAGATTACCTCAAAAAACAAAATAATTAAAATTCAAAAACTATGCTGTTTTACATTCACACTTTTTTTGTTTTTCAAATCTAGGAAACTTTAGTTTATGACATACTTCACAATACAGTTGATTTGACACACATGCTAAGGTCTGTTCTAGTATATCATCTTTTAATTGAAGAATTGACCTATTTTGAAAAGTTGAATCTTTTATGATACAATAACATTTCCTTGGGAATCAAGTAAATTACCACACGTTTGACACTCCCACTTTTCATTATTACCTGACTGAGTATTTTTTACAGTATTACAGACTCTACATCGAATAGACACTACTTTATTTTCACCTTCGGTGTTTTTGTTTTGTTGTTATCAACATGTGTCTTTTCATGATCACGAACTTCATCAAAAGTATATGATGTTCCTTCCCATTTGAAATTACATTCTTTACAACTGTATTTCATTTCACTGATTTTTCATTTTTCTTTTGATGTTCTTTGAATGAATCCACATCATCTACTTTTGCAGTTTTAGAGGAACTCAATTTCAGTTTTTTAATTATTTTTTTAAACATGCTTTTGATACTAATCTTGCTGATATATACTGGCGTAATTTTTCTAAATTATGCGTACCTTTCTATATTTTTTTTAATTAACTATAGATAATAATGCGCGGGTATATATTACTGACAAGATTCTATATAGTATGACAAATGAAACAAAACCAACAATAGTCGTCGCAAATGATGACAAAAAAGAAGAACCAAAGAAAGAAGAGCCAAAAACAGAAGCTCCAAAATCAGACAAATAGAATTAACACACTATTACATCCCTTACACGGGACAAAACAATTTTACAAATTAAAATTAGCATAAATGCAATTATAAACT
>JBFIEJ010000088.1:0-4474 GCA_041603475.1 Candidatus Nitrosopumilus sp.
AATTATCACTTTGATTTCTCTTCAGGTTTTTTAACAAATCCACCTTCAATCTTATCATCTAGAGAAGCATCAAATGTTTTTTCACCTTTAATCCCTTCATCTGATTCATCATCTGATGGTTTCACAAATCCCCCTTCTACTGATTCAGGTGGAGGAATCTTTTTTGATTTTCCTAACCCAATTGTTGTAATTATCACTGAAGATAAAATGATAAAGAATACTAGTTGTGGATAAGCTTCTGCATTCTGCAGCCCCATAGTAATAGGGTATGTTGCCAATACAGCTGCCGCTAATCCTCTTGGAATCATTGAGTTAGTAACTGCTCTATCTAATAATGAGAATTTTTTTGTCAAAGTGACTTTTCCAACAAGCATCCTTCCAAAATAGACTGCAATTGTAATTAGAACACCAAAAACTAGGTATTCTATTTGTCCAAAACTTGCCATTAAACCTACAAAAACAAAGAAGAATGATCTCACCAAAAATGTCAGTTGGTTGTGTGTAGGATCATCCATCTCAATTCTTGGAAGCTTGAATTTGAGTATTGGTGAAAGATGTTTTTTATTTCCAAGCATTAAACCAAAAACTAGAGCAGTCAATGCTCCGGATTCACCAAAAGAGTTTGCCAAGAAGAACAACACAAACAAAATTCCTAAAGTTAACATGTATGCATGTTGAGCATTTCCAAGCTTTGTTGAAACATACATCCATGGAATGCCAACACCAAATCCTAAAACCAAACCTACAACAATTGCTCTACCAAGTGTTTCTTGTAATGTCTGTAAATCAAAGTGACCAGCTAAAACTGCTTCAAATAAGATAAATGCAATAATTGTGGCTAAAATATCAGTCAATGCTGATTCAAAACTAAGAATTGATTTAGTTTCCTCTGAAATTTTGATGTTTCTTACCAGACCAAAAACAATTGCTGAACTACTTCCGCCAACAATTGAACCTAATAGGATGCTTTCTAACCATAACCATCCTAGTGCAAAATGTGCAGCAAGTGTAATCATTGCTACAGATAAAATAAATCCCAAAATTGCAAGTGTGACTGAAAAATGTGCAGTTTTTACAACATGTTTAATGTCTAAATTTAATCCACCATCAAACATGATAATTATCAATGCAAGGGCTGCAAAGTATGGAACCACCTGAATTACTGCTTCTGGCTGAATTATTCCAAACACAGGTCCAATAATTACTCCTAATATCATCAAAAATGCAACATCTGGAATTCCAGTTTTTTTGAAAAATGCTTCTCCAGCAACACCAAGAAAGATCACAACTCCTGCAGCTAACAAAATCACATGTGCTGAGGCTATTGGCCCATCATGAATAGATAAAGTTCCAATAGAGCTTTGTAACCCGGCAAATTTATCTAATATCATATTAGAATCAAAATTAGAAATTGGAATAATACTGTCAATCTGTCCTTTCATCAAATTTAGTATTGAGAAAACTATAGGATTCATTACTTGCTGAATGATAATAATTTCAGTTTCAAATTAAACCAGAATTGTTTAATTATTTTATGTTATATAGTTGATTTTTAGATACACATTAAATCAACCATAACAAAAGTTTCTTTGTTGAGTGCAACAGAAGCATTACGTGAAGATCATAAGCAGATTAAGCGTTTAGATAAAGTAATCATAAAGTGCTATACAGAACTTTATGCAGGAAAAAACATTCCACTATCTGACATTGATAAAATTACATTAATTATCGAGGAATTTTTAGATTCAATTCATTATTCAAGAGAAGAGGATTCCTATTTCCCCTGTGTCGCAAGTTATGATCATCTAAAACAAGAAATTCGAGGTTTACTAATAGAGCATGAATTTTCTAGGAGAATTGCACTTCAAATCAAAAAATATCTAAAAAAATGGAAAGAAGGTGAAGATGCAAGAGAACCTGTTGCAAGATACCTAAAAACATACTCTGTTTATTTGATGGATCATATGACTAAAGAAGAAAATTTCTTTGATAAAGCAGAATCAGAAATAATTTCAAAAGAAGAAGAATATGAAATGTATGAACAATTCAAATCAGTAATGACTATTTCAAAAAAAATGGAAGACATGATTAAAGAAATAGAACACTTAGAAAACAAGTCTTGGTTTCAAAATTAACGTAAGCTCTTTATGGGTTGACAAATTATTTTTATTTATGAAACCTTTTGTACTTTGGATGACTGGTCTTCCTTGTTCAGGAAAGACTACGATCGTTAAAGATTTACAAAAAGATATTCCAAATTTGGCAATGCTTGATGGTGATGAACTAAGAGAATGGTTCTCTCCAAAAGATTTCTCAAAGGCAGGACGTGATGAGCATAACAAAAAAGTTGCTCATTTAGCAAAGCTTTTGTTAAAACATGGTGTTCCAAGTGCAGTTTCTCTTGTTTCTCCATATCTTGAGAACAGAGAAAATGCTAGAAAGATTATCGATGCAGGTGACCAGTTTGCAGAATGCTACGTAAAATGCTCACTTGAAAAATGTGAAGAAAGAGATGTCAAAGGTATGTATGCTAAAGCAAGAAAAGGTGAAATTAAAGGATTTACAGGAATTGATGATCCTTACGAAGCACCTGAAAAAGCAGATTTAGTTATTGATACCGAAAATGAACCACTTTCAGAAAGCGCAAATAAAGTAAAGGACTTTCTTAAAGGAAGAAACCTACTTTAATTTTTTAAATTCTTCAAGTATTTTTTTATGAATTAATCCATTAGTTACTAATATCCCATTTTTGTGATGAACTTCTTTGTTATTGTAAGAAAGATCATTACCAAGCATATCTGTCATTTTTCCACCAGCTTCAGAAATTATACAATATGATGCTGCCGAATCCCATTCTTTCATTTTATTAGTTGTGGTTATGTATGCATCAGCTTCACCTGAACTAATTTTTCCAACTTTTAGAGAACTACCTATACTTGTAAAGTCCTCAATGCCTAATTTTTTGATAAATAATTTTTCTTTATCTGATAGATGATGTCTAGAACCAACTGCTTTACATTTTGTAATATCTGAAACTTTGGTTACAGAAATTTTTTGCCATTCTCCATTAGAATATCTAAATGCACCACTTCCTTTTTGTGCAACAAACAATGTTTTTTCTGTTGGCCAACCAATAACTCCAAGGATTGGTTTTTTATTTTTAATCAACGCAATCATTACAGTAAATTCACCTGTTTTATCAATGAAATCAGAAGTTCCATCTAAGGGATCTACAATCCATATCATATCCTTTGATAATCGAATATGATCATCTTTATCCTCTTCAGATAAAATTTTATATTTTGTTTTAGAAAGTATTTTTGTAATAATTTCATTACTCTTAAGATCTGCTTCTGTTATAGGCGAATTATCACTTTTAATATATGTCTCAAGATCTTCTTGATATAATTTTAAAATTGCTTTTCCTGCTTTATTTACTGCCTCGATAGCAATATCTAATTCTGGAATCTTGTTTGTTATTGGAATGTCTTTCAAATGAATAACCTATGTTGTGAGTTCTGGTTTTAATGTCCATACAACCCCTAGAACAATAAATGGAATTGTCATCACTCCAATTATACCTAGAATAGTATTAAATTGAGATTCAGAAACCTCTGGATTATTTACTATCCATGGAAGAGGCAATGTTATGATTACCCAAATAATTCCTAAAAGTATGATTAACTTTGCTTTATCTTTCCTGTCCTTCATCACATTTTTGCCTCCAGAGCTGTATTAAATTCCTGTGAAATCATTTTATTGATTCTCCTCCGTCTACGGTTAAGACTGCACCTGTAGTCCACGATGCATCATTTGAGGCAAAATATAGAGCTGCATTAGCTATTTCTTCTGGCCTTCCAATTCTTCCTAATGGATGTTCACTGTCCATGAATTCCCTATCTTTCTGAGTTTTCAAAAATGGTTTTGTCATATCAGTATCTACTACTCCTGGACAAATACAATTAATCCTGATCTCATCTTTGGCATATTCAAGTGCCCAACATTTTGTAAGTAAAATTAAAGCAGCTTTAGAAGCAGAATAAGCATCTGCATTAAATCCCTGATATGCTTTCAATCCTGCATCTGATGATATATTGATAATGCAACCTTTGGTTTTTTGTAAATATGGAATTGCCTCTTTGGTAAATCTAAATGGTCCAGTAAGATTCACATCTAAAACTTCATTCCATTCCTGTTCATCAATTTCATGTAGTTGCTTTATTTTTGGAAAAATTCCTGCATTGTTTACTAGAATATCTAATTTGTCATATTTTTCAAGAATTTTTGATACTGTATTTTTCACATCTTTACTATTTCTAATATCAGCAGGAATTCCAATTGCATTTGGAATCTTGGAAATTGATTTTTTTACCCGTTCAGGATCTTTTGCAGTAATTACTACCATTGCACCATTTTCTGCATATTTCTTTGCTATAGCTAATCCTATTCCTCGACTACCACCAGTAACTAGTGC
>JBFIEJ010000089.1:0-4342 GCA_041603475.1 Candidatus Nitrosopumilus sp.
AATGCAATTGCTTTAATCATTTCATTTTCATCTTTGTTTCTTCCTACAACAAATTTTGTTTGTTCATCTAATCTAAAATGCCTTCCAATTTTTAACAAATCAATATCATTAATTGTTGGAGTTTCTGTATGTGAAAACAAATCTTTAGCTTTTACACCAAATTGTGGATCTGTTAATAAACAACCACCACCTGCATTTGGAGGGTTTTCTATTCCATATTGTTTAGCCATTTCTAATTGATTTCTTCTTGTTCTTCCTCTAATCATTCCAAGATTCTCTCTTTTGATTAAACCATCTTTTTCTGGATCTGTTTGTGGTAGTAAAGCAGCTGATAATGGTCTTACAATTTTTCCTACTAAACCTGATTCTTTTTCAATTGTACGTAATGCAGGTGCATGTTGACTCATTGGACGTTGACCTAATACCTCACCAGAGATAATAAACTCTGCACCAATTTCATCCATGTGTTTTTTTGCAGCATCAAACATCATAGATCTACAATCAATACATGGATTAAATCCAGCACCTATTCCATGTTTTGGATGTTTTAACATCTCAATGTATTCATCACCAAGATAAACAGTTTTTAAATTAACATTTAGATCATCAGCTCTTTCTCTAATTTCAAATCCACAACCTCTTCCACAATCAAAATCACAAAATGGAGTTTTGATTGCAACAGCTGATACTTCAAATCCTTGTTCTTGCATCATCCTAACTGCAAGCTGACTATCTAAACCACCAGATAACAGGGCAACTACTTTTTTCTTCTCTTTTTCCTCTGTCATAATATTTTGAACTAAATTTCCATATACAAACTTTGCATCATACATAAATTAAGAAACTGAGATATTTTTGTATGAAACAACGCAGAAGAGATCTACTTAGACATGCTCAAAAGATCGGGTGTGATACCTTAGTTACATTTGAGCCTGAGAATCTATTTTACATGACTGGTTTTTGGGGTGAGGCAATAGGATTACTTGAAAAAAATGGTAAAACATCAATTATTGCACCAGAGTTAGAGGTAGGTCGTGCAAAAGAAGAGTCAGAAGATTGTGATGTAATAACTGGTGAACGTGGAATTGGATTGATTTCTACTTTAGTCAAAAAAATAAAGAAAAATCAAGTATGTACTGATTGCCAAAACTATTCCACTATGATGTCTTTGAAAAAATCTATCCCAAAAATAAAATCATCTACAGAGCCATTTTATAATTCTCGAATAATCAAGGATGAAATTGAAATCAAAATTCTAAAAAAAGCATCTAAAATCATTGATGAAATGTTTGAAACATGCTCAAAAAAGATCAAAGTTGGTCAAAAAGAATCTGAATTACAAACAATTTTGATGACATATGCTATGGAGCAACAAATGTTTGATACTGGATACAAATCTACACTTAATCCATTAATTATTGCTGGTGGCCCTAATGGTGCATTACCACATGCTCAAGTAACTCAAAGAAAATTCAAAAAAGGTGATCTTGTTGTCACTGATCTTACATTAAGATACAAAGGATATGTTTCTGATGCAACTAGAACATTTGCTATTGGTAAAATTTCATCACAAGCAAACGAAGCCTATGAAATTGTAAAAGAATCACAAAGACTTGGATTAAACTCAGTTAAACCAAATGTAAATTGTAAAGATGTTGATGCAGCATGCAGAAAATACATTGAAGAGAAAAACTTTGGCAAATTCTTTATCCATTCAACAGGACATGGAATTGGTTTAGAAGTTCATGAACTTCCAACTATTTCGTATAGAAGTGAAACCAAATTACAAAATAACATGGCAATTACTGTTGAACCAGGAATCTACATTCCAAATAAATTTGGAATTAGAATTGAAGACTCCCTAATTGTAAAAGAGAAGCCTATAGTTATGCACAAATTCACTAAAGATTTAGTCACTGTTTGAGACTAATCATAAAAATCAACTAAATCAATAATGTATTTTGATTCTGAATTATTTGATATAATTTCTTTTGAATTCAAATCAACTATCCAATCATAATTCATTTCACCTTTGTATGATTCAAAATTTAAAATAATTTGATATTTTTGTGAATCAGTACTTGAAACTAAAAGATTTACTTTAGTCTTTTTATGATCAAAAATTTTCTCATCAGGATACTCTTCTGCAATCTTATTAGATATTGCCTCCATTACTGTTAGTCCAGATTCATTTGGACCATTATACTGCATTAAGATATCTACTACTTGTTGTTGTTCTGCAGAAAGTTCAGGAAAACTACTTTCTAGATCCCCCTTGGTTAATTCAGGAATGACAAAAACTACCAGAAGTGCAATTAATGCAAGATAGATTGGTGCTCTTTTTCTAAGAAATGACTTGAAATCATTCTTCCTTGGTTTCTCTACTTTTTTCTTCTCTTTTTTCTTCTCTTTACCCATTCTTTTCTAGTATTTTGCAGTTAAAATTAAAACTTGCCAAGGAAACAATATTTCCCCATTTTTCTTTGTATATTGAGTAGTTTTTTCTTTGACTAGTTGTTTCAACTCTTTTTTTGTTGAATAGTCTAACGCATCTAGTTTTTCTCTTAGTGGTTTTGCAATGTATTTGATATAATTTCTCCAATAGTCTTCAAATTTACCAGGAGTATATTCAAAAACATATTCTTTAACTGAAATTTCTGAAAATCCAGCTTTTTTGATTTCTGAACTTAATGTAGATTTTGTCCCAAATCTATCTAGATCTAGTGATCCATCAGGAACATAATCTGGAATGTAGTGTGTCACTGAGTCTAGGATTGTACTAAAAAATGGAACTTTATCTTTAATCCCATGAACAGAGATTCCTATTTTTCCTGTATTTTTGAGGCTATTTCTCATATTTTTTAATGCCTTTTGGGCATTTGGAAAAAAAAACAAAGCATACTGACATGTAATTATATCAAATTTCTTTGGAAAACTAAAATTTTCTGCATCAATGTTTAGAAAATCTAGATTCATTTTTTTATCATTCCATCTTTTTGCAATCTTTATGGCAGTTATTGAAGCATCAATTCCTAAAACAAATCCTGTTTTTCCTATCTTTTTTTGAATCTCTTTAGTTACTACTCCTGTTCCACTTGCTACATCTAATACTAAATTTCCTTTCTTGATATCTACAAGATCAATTAATTTACTGGTACTCTGAAATGGACCCTTATTCACACTTGCCCATCTTTTATGATAACGTGGTGCAACCTCATTCCATATTTTCATATTTCTTTGTTTATACTCAGATTGATTGATTTTCATTATATTCGCTTTATCTATGATATATTTTATGTAATCTCTTTCAGATCATTTTTTAGGTTTCTACCAGTTTCATGATAATATTTATGCTCAATTTGTTTTAATTTATCCAAATATTCTTCAGAACTTGTTTTTTTAATTTTTAATTTAATTAGTTTATAATCTGCAATTAATTTTTTTAACTCTGCTTTTTTCATTTAATTTTTTCTTCAATTTGTTTTCTAATAAATTTAGCAATTTTTTCTTTTTTCATCCATCCAGAAGTAACAACTTTGTTTGAATCTATAATTAATACTTGATTATTTTGAGGATTTTTCTTATATCTTGATGTTCCTATATCATTTGCAACTATAATATCTGAATTAGATTCTTTTAATTTTTTTTGAGCAACTTTGATCAGTTGATTTTTTGAGAGGTTAGTTTCAGCTTTAAATCCAACAAGAAACACATTTTTTTGATATTTTTTGATATGATCTATAATTTTGGGAGCCTTTTTGAGGCTAATTTTAAGTTCAGTCCTTGTACTTTTGATTTTTGTTTTACTTGGATTTACTGGTACATAGTCAGCAACTGCTGCTGACATTATTACAATATCAAATTTTTTCTTCATTTCTGTTTTAACTACTTGATGCATCTCATTACTTGATATGACATTGATGATCTTTGCACCTTTAGGTGGTTTTTCTTCTCCTGGTCCGTAAACAAAAGTAACTTTTGCTCCAGCAGAAATTAACTCTGAAGCTAAAGACACCCCTGTCTTTCCAGAACTTTGATTAGTAATTACGCGTAAAGGATCGATGTGTTCTCTAGTAGGTCCAGCAGTCATTAACACTTTTTTATTTTTAAGTTTAGGTGAGGAACCAAATTTTTTTAATACAAAATCCAAAACATCTTCTGGTTCAGGAGCTTTCGCTTTTCCCTCAATCATATGTGGATTAATAAATTGAATTTTATTTTTTAGAAATTCTATGTTTTTTTTAACCGCAGAATTATCATACATAGATTCATGCATTGCCATACACATCAAAATTGGAATTTTTGAACCAAATCCTACTGTTAATACTGTGGAAATTGGTGT
>JBFIEJ010000090.1:0-4254 GCA_041603475.1 Candidatus Nitrosopumilus sp.
TACTGTAGTGATTGCTTTAGACAAAACAAACCACAAGATTCAGGAAGTGACAGATATTCTAGAAATGATAGAGATTCACAATATTCTAGAAACGATAGAGGTTCCAAAAGAGATTCTCGTTCCAAGAAACCCAAAAATGAAAAATTCCTAAAAAAACGTGAGAGTTTTTTTGCCAATGGTTCTGATAAATTCTATGATTCACTAAAAGAAAAATTATTTGAGATTTTAGGTGGTAAGACTTGCTCTAGCTGTGGATTTAAAGATGAAAGAGCATTGGGAATTAGTCATGTTTCTGAAGATGCTTCATTTGATAATGTGAAACGTGGGGGTTCTGTTTCCTCTTGGGGAAAATATATCTCTGAACCTGAACTTGCTCGAGATGAACTTAAGGTATTATGTTTAAACTGCAATGAGATACGCGAGCCAGCAACTAAACCAAAAATAGACAGATCAAAACCTAAACAGAAAAAGAGTAGATATTTTCCTAGATGATCTTCAGTATCATATCTGAGAATTTATTAACACTTTAATTATAATTATTTTTGAAATAAAACATGAATGGTGACCATAAAGCAATAGGAATTGTTCTTATTTTGATGGTTGGAGCTGCAACTCTCTATGCTGTTTTTGGAGATAAATTTATCCCTTAATAATTTCAACATGATTTTCTAGAATTTTTGTAGAAATTAATTTATGTTCTTTATCAAGTACTGATTGTATAAAATCTGCAAATTTTTCTACAGATTCTCCTTCTTTCAGTAAAATACTGTGGGCAGATTTATCTTTCAATGAAATTACCAATTCATTTTTGACAATATTTAAAATTCCAGTAATGTATGTCTCTTGTCCCTCTTTAATGAATATCAGTGTGGCCAATTTCTGAGCCTCATACTTGTCTTCACATTCTAAAGTAATTTTCATTTATTCTCAAAAAGAAATTCTTCTATTCTGTCCTTTGCTTTCTCTCTATTTTCTTGATGAATTGCAAGAAATGCATTTATTTTTTCAATCAATATTGCTTTTAATTCCCCTGATAACAAATTGCCGGATTTATAATTGTCATAGATTGATTTGAGTTTATTATCATCTGGCTCAAAGAATATCCTTAGATACTGATAGGATACATCAATGTCTGGATTACCTCCTAGATTTCTATGTTCTTCAATATCTGGTTGTCCTCCTGAAAAAGCATATTTGTTAATTTTCTTTTTAACAACATTTGGTGTATCTGTTGTGTATACTGTGCCATTTTCATCAGATGCTGACATTTTCCCTCCAGGCCCTTCCAACCCTGGAATCATAATGTTGTGAATCAGTGCAGGTTTTGGCTTTCCAATCTTTGGTGCAATGTCCCTTGTCAATCTAAAATGAGGATCTTGGTCGACTCCCAAAGGAATTAGCACTGGTTTATCTTCAATAAAACACGGTGCAGATTGTAAAGATGTATAGAAAATCATTCCAATATTTGTTTCATTAGTAAATCCAAATGTGGCCTTTGTATTCGAAAAATTAATTTTTTTTGCTACTTGAGCTGCTATTGGATAAAGTGATTGAATATTTTTTGTATTGATTATAATTTTTGTTTTCTTAGGATCAAAACCTAATGCAATAAAATCAAGAGCATTTTCGTATGCAAATTTTGCTGTATCTTCTAATGTCAAATCTGGTTTTGCAAAAAACTTCTCATCATCTGTTAGCTGAAAATACATATTTACATCAAATTTATCTTGTAACCATTTTGCAAATACCCAAGGTACCAAATGACCAATATGTGTGTGTCCTGATGGCCCTCTCCCGGTGTATAAGAAGAATTTTTTGCCTTTTTCATTATCGTCAAGAATTCTATTCATTTCTCTGTGGGAGAAAAAAATCCCTCGTCTTAGCATAAAATGGTCTTCACCAGTGATTTTCTTGATTCTCTCCTGTAATTGGATAGAAATCTTTTCAGTTCCAAACTTTTTGATTAATTTATCATAGTCAATATCTCCCTCTACGTGCCAAGGAGTTACAATAAAGTCATCAGCTGACATTCAAATTGACTTAGGTTAAGGTTTAAAAAGTCTTTTTCGAATTCTTTGCTGTTGTCACAAGTTTTTCATGAAATTGAAAAAAAAATTATTGCTTCTCTGAAAGATAACCAAAAACAAACTCCTGAAACACTTGAAAAATCTACTAATCTTTCCCCTGATCAGATTAGAAGAGGGATTGAATGGTTAAAACTAAAAAATATTGCAAATGTAATTGAATCGAAAACTAGTGTAATGAGTTTAGGAAAAAATGGAGTTGAATCCTTTCAAAAGGGATTACCCGAAAGAAGATTGTTAGATTTATTGAAAAATGGTCCTAGGAAATTATCTGAATTACAAAAAGAACTTGGAGTAGTTTTTGGAGCTGCAATGGGATTAGCTAGAAAAAATAATTGGGTTGTTGCTACTTCTGAACAAGTTTCATTAAGTAATTGTCCTTCTGAGATACCTGGTGAAAAAACTCTCAAACAATTAGGAGAAAAAAAATTATCACAGACTGAGATTGATAAGGATGATCTTTCATTCCTGCTAAAACGCCCTGATTTTATAATTGAAGAGACTATCAAGAAAAAAGAAATTACTTTAACTGATTCTGCAAAGACAATAAAACTTTCAGATACTACTGGGGCAATAGATGTTGAAGCTACAGTACCTCAAGTTTTTGTAGCAAGATCTCATCCACTAAAAGATACTATAGACGAAATTCGTGAAATCTTTGTCACTTTGGGATTCTCAGAAATCGTTGGTAATATGACTCAATCAAGTTTTTGGAATTTTGATGCTTTGTTTACTCCGCAAGACCATCCTGCTAGAGAACTACAAGATACTTTCTATCTTGATGGGATTTTGGATAAAAAATTTAGTACACCAGAACAAATAAGAAAAGTTTCAGACTCTCACAAAAAAAATTGGCGTTATCAATGGGATATCAATGAAGCTAGAAAAATGGTCCTTAGAACACATACTACTTGTGTTACCATAAAACACCTTGCTGAAAACAAACCTGATGAGGCTAGAGTTTTCTCACTAGGTCGTGTGTTTAGAAACGAGAAAGTAAGTTACAAACATCTAGTAGAATTTAATCAGATTGAAGGTGTTGTTGTAGGGAAAAATGCAACTCTTCGTGATTTAATGGGGATTCAAAGAGAGTTTTACAAACGAATTGGTATTACAAAGATAAAATTTTGGCCAACTTTTTTCCCATATACAGAACCTTCTTTACAAACAATGGTGTTTAATGATAGATTAGGAAAATGGGTTGAACTATTTGGAATGGGAATTTTTAGACCAGAGGTAACAAAACCACTTGGGATTACTAAACCAGTTTTAGCTTGGGGTGGAGGAATTGAAAGAATTGCAATGCTAAAGTATGGTCTTGATGACGTAAGAGAATTTTACAACAATAATCTAGGTTGGTTAAGGAGTGCAACAAAATGCCAGTAGTTGAATTATCTTATTCCCATCTTCAAAAGTTGGTTGGAAAAGTTTCAAAAAAACAAATTTCTGATTCATTACCTTTTCTTGGTTTAGATATTGAATCTGAAGATAAAGATTTGGTTCGAATTGAGTATAGCCCCAACAGACCTGACTATTCAACTGATTTTGGTATTGCACTTGGATTGCAAGGGTTACTGGGAATCAAAACAGGATCCATTAAACTCAAAATAAAAAAATCAGACAAGTATAGAATATCTGTAAAAACCAATGTGTCAAAAATTCGCCCATTTGTAACTGGAATTATTGCTAAAAATGGAAAAATTGATGATAAAATCATTAAGCAGTTTATGACAATGCAAGAAGATCTTCACTTTGGAATAGGACGCAAGCGAAAAAAATCTTCTATAGGAATTCATGATTTAGATAAAATCTCTTTTCCATTGGTGTATGCTACAGAAAATAGAAATCATAAATTCACCCCATTAGCATCTGACAAAGAACTCTCAATTGATGAAATTCTTGAGAATACCGATGTAGGAAAAGATTATGGGTACATTCTTGGAAATTCTTCCCAAATCCCAATAATTCTGGATTCAAATCAAAAAACTGTGTCATTTCCTCCTATAATCAACGCTGCAGTTACTACTGTTACACCTAAAACAAAAAATCTCTTTGTTGAGGTAACTGGAATTAACAAAGCAGATGCTGAAGATATGCTTTCAGTAGTTGCAACAATTTTACAAAGTGCAGGTTTTGCTTTGGAATCAGTAAATATTTCTGGCGCAAAAAA
>JBFIEJ010000091.1:0-4207 GCA_041603475.1 Candidatus Nitrosopumilus sp.
ATAAGATAATCTAAAGGGCTCGGAGGGCTTCGATCCCTCGACCTAGCGGTTCGAAGCCGCTCGCACTATCCAGGCTGTGCAACGAGTCCAAACAAGTAAGAATTTAACAGGCCTAAATATCTGTCTAGATACTTTGAAAGTATCAAAAAAAGTAGCAGGTGTAGAGTATGCAATTAGAGATATTGTTCTTGCTGCAAGAAAAGTACAAAAAAAAGGAATGCAAGTTGATTATCTCAACATTGGTGATCCTGTACAATTTGGATTTCAACCACCTGACAACGTACGAAAAGCTTTGATTGATGCAATCAACAGTGGTGAAAATTATTACTCTACATCTGAAGGTATTTTAGAATTAAGAGAAGAGATTGCAAAAAAAGAAAATGCTAAAGGACTTTCCATTGGTGCTGATGAAATTCTAGTCACTAATGGAGTCTCTGAAGGACTTGATATGGTAATTTCATCTATTGTAGAGGAAGGCGATGAGGTATTACTTCCAGGACCATACTATCCACCATATGCATCCTATGTCAGATTACATGGCGGCATTCCAGTAGAGTTTGCAGTTGATTTGAATAAATCAACACCTGACATTGAGGACATTAAATCAAAGATAACATCAAAGACAGTTGCTATCTGTTTAATCAGCCCAAATAATCCAACTGGTGTAGTATTTAATGAAAAGTCACTAAGAGAACTAGTGGACATTGCAAATCAACATAATCTCTACATAATCTGTGATGAAATCTATGATCAAATAATATTTGATGAAAAGTTTGTAGGTATTGGTAAAGTTGCAGGAGACTCTCCAGTAATTGTTCTAAATGGATTCTCCAAAGTCCACCTAATGTCTGGATGGAGAATTGGATACATTGCATTTAATCAATCACCACAACTAGAAGAACTTAGGGAGAATTTACCAAAACTTGCTAGAGTACGAATTGCAACTAGTCTTCCAGTTCAACATGCAGCTCTGGAATCACTCCGTGGCCCTCAAGCCTACATTCAAGACTTTGTATCAGAAATTAAAAAACGTAGAGACCTGGTTGTAAAGCGTCTCAATGAGATGCCTGGATTGTCTTGTCCTACCCCAAAAGGTGCATTTTATGCATTTCCAAAAATTGAAGACAATAGATTTGGAACTGATAAAGAATTTGTTACAAATCTTTTAGAATCAAAAGGAGTACTTACTGTTCACGGTTCAGGTTTTGGAGAAAAATATGGCAGTGGGCATTTTAGACTAGTATATCTTCCAAGTCTTCAAGTATTGGAATCTGCAATGAACAAGATTGAAGATTTTGTTAGTAGCTCCAAGTAGAAATCTTTGTAGGAATAATTTCCAAAATACAGTCAGTATCATCTAGTAATTCTTTTGCAGATTTGTCATTTAGTGTCTTAAAATATCTGGCAAGAATTTTTTTTGCAATTGTTTTAACTTTGGAATTCTGTAAAATTAAATTTACTTCTCCTTGTCCCATTACACCATAAATTGGTGAATTGATGCCTACATCAACACAGAAAGCAACCTTGTTATTCTTTTTAGCATTTTTTGCCTTTGTTGTTCTAGTGTTTGTTCCGATGTAGATTTTTTTTCCACTGTACAAATACCAAACAGGAGCAATATGTGGAGTTTTATTTTTACCAATAGTTGCCAAACGCAATACTTTTTGTGTTTTTAAAAATTCATCTCTTTTGTTCATGTTTTCTAAATCCTAATGCTATCATAAAAATGCCAAATCCGAGCATTGCAATTGAAACTTTTTCATTTGTAATTTCATCATTGAGCAAAAATTCTTCGACAAATTCTATTCCCCAAATTAGTGTCTGCTGAATTAAAACAATTCCTGCCATTACACAAAAAAGTACACCAATTGCTGTAAACCAATTTTTACCTCGCCTATAGTATTCGTGACTCATGAATACTCTGACTTAGATAATTTTTATTCCAGGATTTTTTATCTTATTTCTAATCATTGCATTTAGCAATAATGGAGTAGACATTTCTGCAAGATAGGATAATTCAATTGGTCCCAAGTAAATTGATCTTAAACCTTTGATTTCATCAATCAAAGTATTGACTACTTGAACTGAATCCTTGTCATCCCCACAAACAAAAATGTCATAATCTAATTCTAGTGTTGGATTTACCAATTTTTTCTCAGAAATTACATGAAATGCTGAAACTAGTTTGGATTTATTTTTCATGTGATTAGAAACAAGTTTGTAAGAAAATGGTTTGTTTTCTTTAATTGAGACGCACTCAAAACCTACATCTGTCTTAGTCATTGGAACAATAGGTGATACTACAACACAACTATCTTTAACTTCAGATAAAATTCCTGAACACACTGAATCAATATTCTCATATGGAATTGATAAAATCAGTACATCACTTTCTTTTGCAACAGAAACATTATCGTTTCCAGAAATACTTCCCTTTATTTCTCCAAATGCTTCTTTAGCGAGATTTGTATATTCGGTTGCAGATTCTGCTGCTCGTGATGCATCTCTAGAGCCAACAATTACATCATGATTTTGAGACCATCTTAATGCAAATCCTTTACCCATTCCACCTGTTCCACCAATTATTCCGACTTTCATGATATATCTCGGATAATCTTATTATTATCTCTATTTGATTTCCGATCAGATTGGGACAAATTATTTTCCTAAGACACGGTCAGGCAAAAAATAATACCGAAAGAATTTTGGCTGGAAGAACAGAGGGAGTACCATTAACTGAAACTGGAATCCAACAAGCTCAACACACTGCTCAATTACTCAAAGACATGAACATCTCTGCAATCTATTCTAGTCCTATTCAAAGAGCAAAACATACTGCTGAGATTGTTGGAGAGAATAATTCAATTGATGTAAGTATTGATGATAGACTAATTGAACTTGATATGGGAAAGTTTACTGGAATGCCATATGATGAAATTTTTAACAGTCATGGCAATGTATTTATGAAATTTTACAGTGGAGATCTAGAAATTGCTCATAATGGTGTTGAAACATTTTCTGATGTAAAAAAACGAGTTTTAGGTATAGTTGATCATGTAATTGAGAAACACCCTGATGAAAATGTGGTATTGGTGACTCATATGGATCCAATCAAAGCAATGCTTTCAACAATTGTAGATCTTTCACCTTCCAATCTCTTTGAGTTAATAATTGCAAATGCATCACTGAACATATTCAGAGAAAAAGAACGAAAGTTTTCACTATCCGGACTTAATGTAATGCATCCAACAAGATTCGATCAAGGTTGGTAGCTAATAATCTTGAAAACCCTTAAATAGAAATTATAGGCCACGTCAGTCAATCGCTAATGAAGGGTATGGTTGAATTATTCTTAGTATTGGCAGTTTTGGTATTAATTCCAGCTTTAGAATCTGCATTTGCTGTCCCTGATGAGCCAGGAGAATATCTAGATCGTAGAGTAGTTATTTGGAACTTATTTTACAGAATGATGACTGTGGCATTTACTGTCGGTGCAGTTGTATCTGGAACTATAATTTGGTTAGTTTGGAGATTCAGAGAATCACATCCAAAAGCAAAACCAACACCATATGAGGGTACGGACTGGTAGAAATGGGTGGACACTCTAACTGGCCTGAATGGATTTACGTTGCTGTAGTTATTGCGTTAATGACTTGGGTTGGTGCAGAAGCTTGGGAAGCAGAAAGACTTGTTGAACATATACCTGAAGATGCTAAAGTAATCAAAGTAACAGGACAACAATGGTTCTGGACTTTTGAACATGAAGATGGAACTAAAGAGATTGGTGAGCTACATGTTGAAGTTGGCAAGGCATACAAATTTGAAATAATGTCAAAAGATGTCAATCACTCTTTTAACATTCATGATTATGTTGTTTTGATGGATGCAATTCCTGGTAGAGTTAATACAGTTTGGTTTGCACCAGATGCGCCAGGAGTTCATGACATTCAATGCAGAGAATATTGTGGATTAATTCACTATAACATGCGTGGAACACTTTATGTGGAGGATCACACTTGATAACGCTTTTATCTCAACCTTCAATTGTTTTTTGTGAGGAGATTAGCTAATGGTTCTAGAATTACAAAAGCCGCGTCCAATATGGCAAATTATGTTCTCAACACATCACACTGATGTTGGTTTACTTTATCTTATTTCGTCTCTAGCATTCTTGTTCTTAGGTGGCACATTAGCTCTTGCAATTAGA
>JBFIEJ010000092.1:0-4157 GCA_041603475.1 Candidatus Nitrosopumilus sp.
AGTTTTCCGTATGGTGCCACCAAGGGTAAGGGCTAAGATTTCTGCACCATAACAAATACCAAGTAACTTAGTTTTATGTATAACAGAATATTTAATAATTTTAGAATTTATCTCATTTGTTCTTTTTTCATTTTTTCTTCTACCAGATAAAATAATAGAGTTATAATTTCCAATTAAATTCATATCAAAAAGGTCTGGAGTTTGTTTTTCAAAATCAATATTTTTGTAATCTAAAAAACCAATCAAATTTTTTGTGTATAGAGATCCGTTATCAATTACAAGTAGCAATTAATTGCCAACCTCAATTGAGATATAATGCATCTCAGGGATTCCATTTTTGACAAATATTGTTCCAATATTGAGATTGTTGTCTTCTTGCCACATGAATACTCTATCACTGCGTGGCTTTACAAAGTCATCAATGAATTTAGATGTAAATTCCTCCATTTCAGCACGATCATTTTCAGTAAAGAAGAATAATTCTCCTTCATTAAATGAAAGTGGGATTTGAATTGAAGTTGGTTCTGCAACTGTAATCTCATTTTCTTCAAAGATAGATTTTATGATATCAATTCTATCATTCTTTTCTAGTTCAACATAATTATCATCAGCCGTAGTAATTGTTGGAGCTACGCCAGAAACTTTCTTCAAATATGCCTCAAAAGCTTTTTCTTGAGTATCACCTAAACCTACAAAATATTCACCATTAAACGCAGCACCCACTGCAGCAATTGTACCCAATTGAGCAACTACACCCCCAGCTCCCGCAGTATAAACTGGAATAAAGTAGATATCATGGTCACCTACACGATACAAAATATTATCTCCTATTCTTGGATTTCTCAAAAGGGTCTTTAGTTGTGCAAACTCTGGATCTCTATCAAGTGCTTCCCTAACTGCTGTGGGACCAATTAGTTTTGTTGTAGAATTTAGGGGAACTTCATAGAACTGCAAATCACCCAAATTTTTAAGATCGTTTTGAACTACCATGTATCCTGCAAGATTCCTTCCTTGTGAACCTCTCAACTCTAATGATAACAATCCAACAAACTCAGTTTTATCAAATCCAAGTGGTTTTGCCTCTACGTAATAGGTATCAAGTCCACGTGGGATTTCATAGAACTCATTTGCCTGGATAAATGTCTCTACATTAGTAACGTGATAGATGTTATACATTTCTGTTTTCCAATTAAATAATTCTACAGGATATCTGATTTGTTGCTCTAACCAAGCAGGCATTGGTTTGAATTGTTCTGCATACTGACTAGCAAACATTTCTGTAAAGAAGTCATCACCAGTCTTGAGTAATTGTATATCTCCATTGTAAGAATCAACTAATGCATAACCAACTAATCTAAGATATGGATTACCTACAGACCATGGAACATCACGAGTATCAAATCCAATAATTAATGGGATAAGCCAATATGAGTTTGTTCCATCAGTAACAGGAATTGAATCTAATTCCTTTCCAAATAAATCATACAAGAAATATGGATATAAGATTTCCATTCTGTCATGTACATCTTTGTATCTCATAATATGGACTGATTCGGCAGGAAAAGAAAGCAAAAAGTTTGGCTCAAATATCCAGCTCAACGGTGGTGAAACATCCAAACCGCCTAAACCAGAATATGAAACTCCTCCAAGTTCTGCACTATTAGATCCCCTTGAATTTGGATAGCCTGACCAAGTTTGTTCAAATAATCCCCCTTCACCATAATAGATTTCCCTTTGTTTGAAAAATTTGCTGCTATCAATAATTTGGCCATCAGTTGCTTCTAGAGTAAGAAATCCATTTGGAACATGAGTATAAACAAGATGTTCGTTATACCACCTATTTTCAAGACTAACAGATGTAGGTAAAATTGGTTTCATTGAAGCGGTCCAATATAGAGTATTGTTGAATCTTAGAATGTCATTGTCTTCAAAGTCGACGTATGGAATTAAACCAATCTCAGGTTTTAGTTTTGCAAATGCTGCTTCCCAATCCCATACTCGAATTACATCTAAGACATCACTATTTTGTTTGACATAATTTTTGATATTATTTGGTGAAACTGATGTCAGTTTTACATTATGAGTATTTTCTTGAACGTTGTTCAATTCTCCAAGATGTCTGTTAACACCAATCTGTTGAGCTGTATATGGTCCTAGGTATTCAATTTTCTTTGCATCAGCTATACTGTTGTTAACTGAGACAACGCCAGCTACAATAATAGCAATCGCAATTATAGTAAGAATTCTAATGTAAACATCTCGCTTAAACATATGAGTTAGAACACGAGCTCTAATTCGATCAACTACTGAAAATGCAATTAATGCAAATCCTATTACAAGAACACCACCTATGATGTATCTAGTATTATAATCAATTAGATCTGTAAAGAACAGATTGAATCCAGCCCAAATTATACCAATACCAATAATTCCTTCTATAGTTGAAACATAGTTTAGATATCTTGGTTTTCCATCATTGGAATCTTGAAGAAATGAAGTAACAACATCAATAATTCTGTGAATTCCTACATACAAAACTAAACGTAAACCAATTGCTGCAAGCAGTGGTGGAATCAGTATTACTAATGCAGGAATCATTGGAATGACATTTTGAGCTGCATAATTTGGATCAGTATCAGGAGTTACAAATGGTAACGAAAATAATTTTGGTAGATTTTCAATTCCTAAATAATTTCCATCAAGAAAAGACATTGCAGCAAATCCAAACATAATATTTGCAAAGAATGCTCCAAATAGCAGAATTTTTGTTATTTGCCAAATAACAAATTGTACAGAAGATAATTTGTAGTCTCTAAAACTTTTGATGTTATTGGATATTGATTGTTGTCCACCACTTCCTAGGAATCCAATTGCAGTACTAATTGCATACCAAAAAATAGATGATCTTCCTGCAATATTTACACGTACAAGAGCAATGGCAGATAGAATTATTGTAGATACTAATGTGTAAAAGAGGGGTTTGGTGAATTGTTCGCCAAATTCTGTAAAATTCATGGATAAGATTACTGCCTGATTTCCAACTAGGGCAAAAATTACAATTCCAATTATAGCAACTATTCCTAATCGGATGAATTTTCCTGCATCAGGAGGTGGAGCTTGCTTATCAGTAGAGGCGCTATACAAAATCAAATTTTGTTAAGATTTGGTAAATTAATGTCTTACCTGCAAAATCAAGCAATTGTTGCTAGTTTTTTACAAATCATATAGACTGCAGCATACGTTGGAATAGAGATTTTTTGATTAATGTATGGTCCAAATTTTTTATTTTTTAGTGTAAATTCAATGGGACAGTTAGCTTGGACTTCAACTGAATCATCACTTAGAAAAGATGCGTCATGATATGGATTAAACTTTGATAAATCATTACAAAGGATTTTTGTCAATCCGCTTTTGCTGTTTATAGAACCTGGTAATCTAAAGATTCTATGAATATCCATAGTAACATTAGGATCAATTTTTACACCAATTTTTTCTGAAACATCATCAATAGTTTTTTGAAAAGATGAATAACCATTTGTTAATAATTCTGAAATAATTTTAGATCTTTTTGATTTTGAGCCAAATACTTGTTTTGCAAATCTTCCTTGCCATCCTTTATCATTAAAATCTGAAAAATTAGAACGATTTGGTTTGAATTTTTTCATGCCAAATGTTTCGGGAATAGCACCATGAAACATAAAATAATCTACTAATTCGGATCTCTCTCTGGAACCACTTTGTTGAAACTGTGAATCATATACATAGATATGAAATCCTTCATTTCCAGAAAAATACACTTGAATATTATTTTGGTTTATTGAGAAATCATTTACTAGTATTTCAGATAGTTTAGAAACTTCAGTTTTTGAGGAGTCAATACATCTTTTGCATGGCAATGATTTGTTTTCCAATTTTATTGAATTGCATTTTGAGCATTGTTTAGAGTTTTTAGAAATTTCATTGCAGTCATTACAAATTGATATTGTATGATCTATTCTACAAGGTAAATTAAGATCCTTTGCATCTATATCAAATATCAAATCTGCCTCTTTCCAATCTTTTTCATTCATTGGTAAATTAGGAAATGCGTAATACGCATTTGAACAATAAACATCTGATGGTACATTTTGCATTAATAATAGATGTAATTCTTTATC
>JBFIEJ010000093.1:0-4081 GCA_041603475.1 Candidatus Nitrosopumilus sp.
ACCGAACCATCGAAAGGGATGAGGTCCGGGAGGGAGCAATCCTAAGGTGGAGCATCCACGCTTCCTCGTCAACGTGGCGGATCTTGTATGCCTTGAAATGGGGCTATTCGTCTAGACTGGAGCCAACAGATCTACTACCTTTATAATAAAAATCTAGTTTGGAAAAATTATGGATGGAATTATTTCATTTGGAAATAAAAGAGATTACAATGATTTTAAAAAACAAATTCCTAGTTCAGTTTTACCTCTTTTTGATTCAATTAGGGAATACTGTTTATCTTTAGATGAAAAAGTGATAGAAGATGTACGAATGCACAGAGTAGTGTTTTGTAAATCCATGACATTTAGATGGTTTTTAGATGTTGAGCCTTCAAAAGAAGGAGTAATAATTAAAATTCAGAAAAATAGAAAATCACCAGTAGAGATTTTACAAATTAACAAAGATCAAAAGATCTTAGATATTAGTCAAGTTATAAAAAAAGCGTTTGAAGAAATTCATTAATACAAAACATCAAATTTTAAAAATTCTCCAGTAAATTTTTCATTACGGATTTCTACATCTTCAACTCGAGCATTTGCAGGTCCCCCATGAGCCCATTCAATTAGTCTACCAACTTTTTCTTCATCTCCTTCTAAAACTGCCTCAACACGACCATCCTTTAGATTTTTTACCCATCCGAGAACATCATTTTTTTTAGCCATCACTTTTAATGCTTGACGAAAAAAAACACCTTGAACTTTTCCAGTTACAAAAATTCTAATTCGTTGATTTGTCATTGAAATAATATTTCGTTAAGGTATTAATCAATTTTAGGTTAAGAAAATACTACTTTCTTTCTTTAATTCTAGCTCTTCCTGTTTTTCTTGCAGCAATGCTTCCAACCTTTGCACCAGGTGGTGCATCTCTTGACACAGTTGAGCTTTGTCCAACATGCTGATGACGTCCACCACCATGTGGGTGTACATAAGCTGCTTGAGCTACACCTCTAACTATAGGATATTTCTTTCCTTTAGCTTTAAAACTACGCCATTTGTTACCGGCACTCATAAAGTGTCGTTCACTTGCACCGCCACCAGCAAGAGTACCAATCATGGCTCTATTTTTTGGATTAAGAGTAGTAAATTTACCAGAAGGAAGTTTTACGGTAACACCTTCATCCCCATGAGAAAAAACAGTTGCATTAGTTCCAGCGGATTTTACAATTGCTCCACCATCTCCAAAGTGTTTTTCAATATTGCATACAATTGTTCCATCAGGGATATTTTGAATACTAATTACATTTCCTTGTTCAATATTTGATTTTAATCCAAATTGTAGAGTCGTACCAACTTTAGTTCCTAATACTGCAGGAACATATGAAACTGAACCATCCTCAAATCTAACTTTTGCCAATGGAGCCTCTCTCCCACGTTCATGTACTAAATCAATAATTTCACCTTCATGTTGCTCTGCTAATGGAAAACGAGGATAATTTGCCTTGGTGCCTACTTTGCCAGTAGAAGTAGATCTAAACTGAAATCCTCCACGGCCACGTCTTCTAACTAATGGTCTCTTACCCAAGCTGATCGTTTCCTACGCAAAGAGGATTTTAAGCTTGTGGTAGGACTTGTAAGTAAAGAAAAATACCACAAAGGTATAAAAATTAGACAAGGGGCATTTGAGTATGAGTCAAAATGCTCTTTCTCTCAAAGTACTTGAAGCATATACTAGAGATGTTGGCAGAGGCGTAGCAAGAATTGATTATGATTCTATGGACACTCTAAATGCATCAACTGGAGATGTAATTGAAATTAAGGGCAAAAGAAGAACCGTTGCAAAATGTCTTCCTCTTTATCCATCAGATGAAGGAAAAGGAATTATCAGAATAGATGGATTGGGCAGAAATAATTCAGGAATTGCAATTGGAGATACCATTTCAGTTAGAAAAATAAAAGCTGTGGCAGCTGAAAAAGTAGTAGTGGCACCACTTGAAGCAATTCCTCCTATTGATGAGAGATATCTTGCAGATGCCTTAGAAAGTGTTCCATTGATTAAAGGTGATAATGTCATGGTTCCATATTTTGGTGGTCGTTTAACTTTTCAAGTAATTGGAGTAACTCCAGCAGCTGATGCTGTTTTAGTAACTCAGAAAACTGTTTTCCATATTGCTGAAAAAGGAGAAACATTACGTGGAGTTCCACAAGTAACTTATGAAGACATTGGTGGTTTAACTGACGAAATTAAAAAAGTAAGAGAGATGATTGAACTCCCATTAAGACATCCAGAAATTTTTGAGAAATTAGGTATTGAAGCTCCAAAGGGTGTTTTATTGTATGGTCCTCCAGGTACAGGAAAAACATTACTAGCAAAAGCAGTAGCAAATGAAAGTAATGCACATTTTATCAGTATTTCAGGTCCAGAAATTATGAGTAAGTTTTATGGTGAGAGTGAAGCGAGATTAAGAGAGATTTTCAAGGAAGCAAGAGAAAAAGCTCCATCAATTATTTTTGTTGATGAAATTGATTCTATTGCACCAAAAAGAGAAGAAGTTACAGGTGAAGTTGAAAGAAGAGTTGTTTCTCAAATGCTATCTTTAATGGATGGATTGGAAGCAAGAGGAAAGGTAATAGTAATTTCTGCTACAAACAGACCAAATGCAATTGATCCTGCTCTAAGAAGACCAGGAAGATTTGATAGAGAAATTGAAATTAAAGTTCCTGATAAAAAAGGAAGAAAAGACATTCTTGCAATTCATAGTAGAAATATGCCATTATCAGATGATGTTAACATAGACAAAATATCATCTGTTAGTCACGGATATGTTGGTGCAGATTTGGAATATCTTTGTAAAGAAGCTGCAATGAAATGTTTGAGAAGATTATTACCCGTTCTTAATTTAGAAGAAGAGAAAATTCCTCCTGAAACATTAGATAAATTAATTGTAAATCATGAAGACTTCACAAAGGCACTGATTGAAGTAACTCCATCTGGCATGAGAGAAGTTTTCATTGAGAATCCAGATGTAAAGTGGGATGATGTTGGTGGTTTAGAAGACGTTAAACGAGACCTGCAAGAAGCTGTAGAGTGGCCTATGAAATATCCAGGTCTTTATGACAAACTAGGTCATAATATGCCAAGAGGAATTCTTCTTCATGGTCCAAGCGGAACAGGAAAAACATTACTAGCAAAAGCAGTAGCTACACAAAGTGAAGCAAACTTTGTCTCTGTAAGAGGTCCTGAACTTTTATCAAAATGGGTAGGAGAATCAGAAAGAGGAATAAGAGAGATTTTCAAAAGAGCTAGACAATCTGCACCATGTGTTATCTTTTTTGATGAGATTGATTCTATTGCACCAATTAGAGGTGCAGGAGGAGAAACTGCAGTAACTGAGAGAGTTGTAAGTCAATTGCTTACTGAGCTTGATGGAATGGAAAACATGCATGGTGTTGTAGTGTTAGCTGCAACAAACAGAGCAGATATGATCGATCCAGCATTATTAAGACCAGGAAGATTTGATAAAATTATTCAGATTCCACTTCCAGATAAAGAAAGTAGAAAGAGCATATTGAAAATTAATGCTGAAAAAATTCCAACTATTAGTGATGAAAATGATGCTCAGCGTGTTGACTTTGATAAAATTGCTGATTTAACTGATGGATTAAGTGGAGCAGATACAGCAGCAATTGCCAACACTGCAGTTTCATTAGTAATTCATGAATTTTTAGATACACAACCAGATGTCAAAGATATTGAAAAGAATAGTATTGATGCCAAAGTTACTATGAAACACTTTGAAGAAGCAGTAAAGAAAGTCAGAGAACAAAAAGATCTCAAGATGGGCGAAAAATTAGTAGCATCCTATTACAGGTAGTTTTAATAAAATAACAAATCTAATCCTCGTAAATGTCAGAATATAGGGGATATGAAGGAAAATCATTAGAATTCTTAAAGAAAAATCAGATTTCCATAGGTGATTCAGTTAAGATACTATCAGATATCACTTATCTGGGTATAATTATGCCTAGATACGAACATAGTGATGACAAACATATTGTTTTGAAATTAAACAGTGGATACAATATTGGTTTGGAAATTGAAAAG
>JBFIEJ010000094.1:0-3999 GCA_041603475.1 Candidatus Nitrosopumilus sp.
AACTAGATTTAATTTTTTGAATGTTAGAATTTGATGATACAATAAATGAAATAAGACATTGAAATGGATCTTGTTCCAATAATCTCAACCCAAAATATTTTTTTACAGCTTTTTTTGTTGTAATATCCTTTGAAATTGATTTAGTTATTTCATTAATATTATCTCGTTTTCTAAAAAAATCTGATTTGGTTTTATTTTTTGATTTTATTTTTCCAAAATTATCAACTTTTAATATGTCTTGACCATTTACACCATACCAAAATTCTCCACGTTTACTCCAGAGAAAAACTTGACCACTATTAATGGAATTTTCTACATTTATGGTACAATTTTGCATTTTAGACAGTTATTTTATCATTAACTGCTGGGGCATAAGTTTCTAAACCAAATTTTTCATGAATTTCCTGAGCAAACATTTCACATGATTCAGTATCACCGTGAACTGCCCAAACTTTTGGATTTCCTTTTATATTTTTGATCATATCAAACAATTCTTTTCTATCAGCATGCCCTGAAAATTCAAATTGCTTTACTTCTGCAGTTACTCGCATATCCTTTCCTCTTGATGATACTTTTCCTGTATCGAGTAATTTTTTACCAGGAGTTCCTTCCCCCTGATATGACACTAGAGCAATACCATTTTTATCATTAAACGATAACTGTTGCAAATAATATACTGCATTTCCACCTACTAGCATTCCTGCAGGAGATATCACTACACAAGGTTCTTCCATAGCTCTCTTTCTTTCAGTATGTTCTCTTATTGAAACTGCATTGTTAATTGCATCTGCAAAAACTTTGGGATCTCTTAGATAGTTTGGATGTCTAAACATTATCTCATTTACTTTGAGTGCCATTCCATCCATAATGATTTTGTGTTTAAAGTTAGCACTTCTCAAAATACAAGCTATCTCTTGTGAACGTTCCACTGAAAAAGATGGGATGAATAATGTTCCTTTTCTATCCATTACTTCATTTGCAAATTCGATTAACTCTTTCTCTGAATCGCTTCTTGGTTTTTGTTCTGTCTTGGCATAAGTGCTTTCAGTAATTAGTAGATCAATTTCCCCTATGTCTAAATCCATCTCTCGTAGCATTCTAGAACCATTTGTTTTGATATCTCCAGTATAGAAAAGACGTTTTTTCTCTGATTCTACCAAGACTGTACTGCCACCGATCACATGTCCTGATTCTCTTAACTCAAAAGTAGCATTACCTTTAGTGACCTTTTCTTTAAAACCAATCTCTTTTGCATTTTTCATCATATTGTTTACTTCGGGAATGTCAAATGGATGTGAATTCTTTTCAATTTTTAGCATATCTTCAATTAATAATTTAGATAAATCAAAAGTTGGTGGTGTTGCATAAACATCAGTATTGCCACTTACAAAGAGAGAAGGTATATTTCCTGAATGATCTAAATGTGCATGAGTGATAATTATTGCATCAATATCCTTTGGTTTTACATGAAGGGGATACTGAGGAGGTGTTCCTCTTCTACCAAACATCACCCCATAATCAAGCAAAAGATTTGTTCCATTACAATTCACTAAAAAACCTGATCTGCCTACTTCATTTGCAGCTCCTAAAACTTGAACTTCCAAGAATTAAAATGAATTTTAGACAACGTTAAAACCTTCTTAGAGATCGACCGATCATTATGCCTGTCATAGAATCTACAAAAGCTTTAATTAGTGTAAGCTAAGATCCGATCCTCATGGGAAGAAGCTTCCAAGAATGGTTAGGACAACAAGATCAAGCCGTCGTCGCTAAAACACGTGCTGGTGACGAAGCAAACAAACCACTCCTTAACCAAATTAACTGGATTTGGGTTAACAATCTGATGAATCAGAAAGCAGACCTAAATCCTTCATCTGCAGAATTACTTGACTGGGTTACTTCTGGTCAAATAGACGCAATGAGAAAATAAACGTGCAAAACACGTTATCTTTTTGTTTTTTAAATTTTCAATCTAGTCTCTGCGCATAGATTTTCATTCGATCAATTTCATAACAGGGTTATGAATTTCAATCATGGTTTAAATAGTCACCAACCAGTATTGTATTTGTAATGCCAATAGCAATACTTCCAGACATTGATGAACAAAGATGTATCGGATGTGCACTATGTGTAGAAATCTGTACAACTCTTGGTCCAGATGTCCTTAGAGTAAAACCTGTTGAAGGCTGGAAGAGAGGTAAAGCATTTGTTTTCTACCCAGAAAGATGTATTTCTGATGGTGCATGCATCGGTGTATGCCCAACAAAATCAATCTTTTGGATGAGACCAATGAATTACACTGCTGGACAACCAGTACCTCTTCACAAAAACGGTGTCTTCATCAAAGGTTGGGCAGAAGACGCAGCCCTATAAGCTGAATCTTTTAGCACATTCTTTTTTCTTATTTTTAGTTATCCAAGTGATTTCTTTCGTATTTCTTTTGGTAGTGACTTAACAAAATATTTTAAAAATTCATCATTTTTATCATAATGAATTTCTGCAAAATTATTATTTGAAAAAAAGTCACTCCATGTTTTTTCAAATGTGGGAAATTCATCTGGTTCAAACTCTATTCTAGAAGTTTCGTGATGAGCAGCTGGAAAAATGTCTGAAATTTCAATTGGAATTAATCCTAACTGTGGATTGTACTGGCAAACTTGAAATGATTCAAAATCTTTAATTTTTTTTTCTAGTCCAACATATTGATGAGAAAGGTATCCGGGTTTGGTAGATGATTCTTTTGTTATGATTAATTTCTTTTTCTTTGATTTGAATTTTCTAACAATTTTATGAAATGTTTGAACTTCTGGTCTGTATTGGTCTTCTTTAGTAAATAAGAAAATAGCTTTATCTTTGAATTTAGGAGTACCAATACCTAAAAATTCATAATTTTCAGTCATCACTTCGATCATTTCAAATAACTTGGGATGGGCTCTTGCCTTTTTAATCACATATTCCCATAATCTTCCTTCATGGATTGCTTGTTTTACTTTATCAACTTCTAATTTTATAGCATACAAATTATGAATTGCCAATTGATTGATTTTCTCAGTGGACTCTAATTGACGGAGTTCATCTGGAGTATATTTTGAGCATATCTCACAATTACATGGAAATACGGAAATGTCAGACAAATATCGTGTACCGTCATCTGTGATGTATCTTAGCTGTTTTGCATAAAGCATGTATGATGCTGAATCAAATGTATCACATCCCAAAGCAATAGCAAATGGTATTGTTAGAGGGTGTCCTGCACCAAAAAGATGTAGTGGTATTGATTGAGGCATCTGTTTTTTTGCAGATACTATCATCCGTGCCAATAACCTATATTCATATGACTCCATAAATTCAACTGGACTGCCTAATGCAAGCATTTGAAATCCCATATCTACTAAACTCTTAGTAGATTTTCCAACAAGATCAAAATGTTCTCCTCCCTGAATTGGACCTATCCAAATTTGACCATTATCTTCACTATCATCTAGTGTTTGCTTTGAAACTTTTAGAGTATGTTTTACATATTCTTCTGCTTTTTTAATTGACATTCCGTATCCAGTTGGTTTGTCTAATGGAATTGCAAAATCAGTTAAAATTCCTTTTTCAAAATTTGCCATATCTGGAGGTAACACATCAACATCACCATACTCAAGAACTTGATATCCTCCTGAATCTGTCATAATCCCACCATCAAAATCAATTATTTCATGAATGCCTTTTTTCACGGCTTCATCACCATAATTATTTTTTGTAATGTATGCATTTGTTATTACAAGATCAAAACCAATCTCTCGAATCTTTTTTGAAGGAATGGTTTGCTTAACTGGATGAATTACTGGAACATATGCTGGGGTCTCTATCTTCCCATGATTAGTATAAAGTATTCCAATTCTTCCAGCTAAGTCAGTTTTAGATATTTCAAACAAGTAATTATTCAAATTTAAAGGGATTATTTAATCAATCATCAAAAAATTTTTTCAAATCATTATTTTTTGTAACTAA
>JBFIEJ010000095.1:0-3983 GCA_041603475.1 Candidatus Nitrosopumilus sp.
AAAATCAAATACCTAAAGGACATAAGAATACAATGCTAGTGAACAAGCAGTCTCAATATCCTATCAACACCAATAGCAAAAGCCGTGGTTTTACCTTGATCGAAATTATGGTCGTCATGGTAATCCTTGGTCTTCTTGTTGCCATCGTAGCGCCAAATGTTCTAGATAAAGGTGATACAGCGAGAATTGGTGTCGCCAAAGCGCAACTTAGAAATGTCGCGAACGCTTTGGATTTGTATAAGTTAGACATTTTTTACAATAGAAAAATGCTGGGAAAAACACTGGAGAAATTTCTAGTTCTGGATAGTCATCAAAGATTTTCTGGGCTGCAAATGGATCATAAAATTTCCCAACACCTGCATGATCTCTACCTATGATAATATGTGTACATCCATAGTTTTGTCGCATTATTGCATGATGAATTGCCTCTTTTGGACCTGCATACTTCATCTCAGTGTGTAGTGTTCCAAGACGACATCTATTTTCTTTATAGTATAATTTTATCATGGTTTCATAACATTTCACAATAACTTCATCAACAAAGTCACCAGACTTTTTCTTTCCAATAATTGGATTAACAAATACTCCATCTCGAGTTGTAATTGAGGTCTTTTGAAGCATTTCGTGTGCTACATGTGGTGGATTTCTAGTTTGAAATGCACATATTGTCTTCCATCCAGCTTCTGCAAAAGCAGCTCTTGTTTGAGTTGGTGTTAGTCTATATTTTCTAATTTCTGTCTCTTGTGGTCTTTGAACATAGTCAATCTTTCCACCAACAAGATAATCCTTCATAGACATTGTCTTTGCAACTCCTGGATGTGATGAGTCAGTTGTTCCATAGACTCCTTGTGACATTTTTTCTTTGTCAAAAGAATATGTTTCCTCAACGTGTAACACTGCAACTCCTACACCTTGTGGATTTTGTAATACTACATCTTTGGCTTCTTTCATTTTAGATGCTGTTTGTTCATCTACATCAAGTACAATTGGTATAGTCCATGCCAGATCATTAGCTAATCTTCCTCTAGACACTACACTTTCAAAGTCTGTTTTACCAAGAAATCCTTCCAAAGGACTAAAAATTCCATCTGCAATATTTTCAACATCATTTGCCAAGTCTTCTGAAATTGTAATGGAAAATAGTCCTGTAGCATCAATTTTTGAAATTCTGTTAATTAATACTCCGCCGTGTGGTTTGATCGAATCATTGTCTGACATGTAAAATCCTCCACTAAGGGTCTATATGAAGGCCACACTCTTTGTGTTCGCCTTGTTCCCACCACCATCTTCCTGCACGTAGATCCTCACCAGGTTTGATTGCTCTTGTACATGGCTCACAGCCAATACTTGGATACCCTTTGTCAAGAAGTGTATTGTAAGGTAGATTATTTTTTTTAATGTAGTCCTGTATTTGGTCCCAAGTCCAGTCAATTATGGGATTAATTTTGAGAATATCTTCATGTCCGTGATCTAACTGAAAAATGTTTACATTTTCTCGAACTTTGGTTTGATCCCGCCTCAATCCAGTAATCCATCCATCCAAAGTAGCAAGCATTTTGTTCATTGGGTGTACTTTACGAATTTCACAGCAAAGTTTTCTATTCTCTACACTATCATAGAATAGATTCATTCCCTTTGAATTTACCATCTCCTCAACTTCTTTTGAATCAGGAAATAATACTTCAATTGTGATATTGTATTTTTTTCTTACAGTATCAATAATGTCATAGGTTTCCTGTGGTAGTCTTCCTGTATCTAATGTAAAGAATCGAAATTTTGGATTTATTTTTAGCATTATATCCATAACAACAGCATCCTCAGCACCAAAACTAGATGCTTTTGCTACCTTTGGATGAAGATTATCTGATACCCATTGTAGAGCTTCTTCAGTAGTCTTTATTCTTGAATTAAGATCATCTACTTGTTCTTGGGTAAATTTTACCACAAATAGATTTAGAATATTTGTTTTATATTAATTATCCAAGTTTTATCCTAAATTATAAACAAGTGGAATGAAAAATAGAAAAGATGGGTGAGATTTCATATGTTGTAGTTTTTCCAACAATATTTTCAAAAAATAAAATTTCAGTATTGATATCAAATATTAAAAAAATTCTCAAGATAAAAAATCAAGAATTCAAATCTGTAAAACGAGATGGAGATATAATTTTAGTTGATGCAAATGATCCTGTATTTGCGTCATCCAGTATTAATTTACTTTTTGGTATAGAAAAGATCATTATTGCAAAACAGGTAAAAAATAATTTCAAAGAAATAGTTTCAGAAATTACTACAGTAGGAGGAAATTTACTTTTAAAGGGAGAAAAATTTCTAGTTAGGGTAGATGGAATATCAAAAGGTTTTCTTCCAAAAGATATAGAGATTGCTGCAACATCAAACATAATAGAAAAGAAATCAAAATTGGGTGCTCATCCTGGGACAGATGTGAATTATGATAAACTATTGTATACTTTTTTAAGTAAAAATTTTGCATATATTTCAATTTTTTCTGATAAAGGAAATGGTGGTGTTCCATATGAAACACAGAAAAAGAAAACAATTTGTGCAGTATATGATGAGTTATCTGCAGTTTCATGTTTTGAGACAATAAAACAGGGTTATGATACAAAGATCATTGTTTGTTATAGACAAAAATCTGAATTAATGAATCTTGCAAAGATAATTAATCAAATTATTCCACGATTGGTTCAAGATAGCATTGAATTAGAGTTTTATCATCTCAAAATAAACCCAAATGGAATAAAGAATTACTTGACATATGTTAATTCTATTCTTGAAATAATGTTAAGGAATTCAATTCAACGGATTTCAATTGCATTATCACCACTAGTTTTTTCTTCAGATTTTATAGATAATTCATTGAAAAAAATATTTGAGGCCAAAAAGTTTCCAATCATTCCAATGTGTGGTGTAGATTCAAACATGTTTGAAGATGCAAAAGAGATAGGGTTGGAAAGAAGTATGAAAAGATTAGAAAAAATTGTCACAGCCACTTCAGATGAAATTCCAACTTTTTCTAAAAAAGAAATAGATTCTGCGCTTAAAAGTATGAAAAAAATTTCAGTAAAGTTAGGCCCAAACAATGTTCATGACATTTTAGATTCATTTGAAGACTAATCATTGAGAATTTAAACGGGCAATGGTTGGTTTGTTATTGTGCTCAAAATAGGAGAATTCATCTATCCATGGGGAAGTGGCCATTATTCTAGAATGATGAGATTAAATGAAGTATTAGGAGATTTTATCAAAGAAGATTTTGAAGTTCATTTTTCAAGTAAAGACCATGTATATGAAAAATTATTAGATAAATTTCCAGATCAACGAGAAAAAATTCATGAGATCCTAATGCCTACTCCAATTGATGGAAAATTTGGACCTAGTGTTTCAATGTCATTAATGAATTTATTATTACCAATTTCTAAAAATCCTCCACTTGTAAGACAAATTGCAAATTATTTGAGAGAAGAGCGTAGACTCTACAATAAGGAAAAATTTGATCTGGTAATCAATGATGGAGATATGGGTTCAAACATTCTTGCAAAAAATCGAAATATCCCAAGTCTGTTTGTTACAAATCAGTTCAGACCAAAATTATACAGTTCCAGAGCATATCTATATCCATCATTAATCTTTGTTGCAAAACAAATTGCAAAGGCATCAAAGATTCTTGTTGCAGATTCTCCACCACCATATACAATGTGTGAATATAATTTGAATTTTATTAAAGAGGTTGAGGATAAAATAATGTATGTAGGACATTTTACAAATACCAAAGAGATCAAAGGAGAGGAAATTTCTGATCTTGAAAAATTGGTAGATGATAATGAATTTGGATATTGGATGAGAACTGGAAACAAATCAACTAATGATGGTACAGGACAGAGATATGAAGAAGTATTTACTGAAGATCAAATGAAAGATGAAAAAAGAATAATTTCTCATGCCAGAAATGATCCCAAAAT
>JBFIEJ010000096.1:0-3944 GCA_041603475.1 Candidatus Nitrosopumilus sp.
GATGCTGCTGAATGCTATGACAAGGCAATAGAGGCAGACCCAAAGCATGCAGCATCTTATTTTAACAAAGGAGTGCTACTGGACAAATTACAAGAACATGAAGAGGCAATCCAAGTTTTAGAAAAAGCTATTACGATAGAGCCAAGAAAACCAAATGCATTATTTTACAAGGGAATCATACTTGGCAAACTCAAAAAACATGAGGAGGCACTGAATTGCTTTGACAAAGTTTTCAAGAATCACCCAAGTCATATGGATGCACAATTCCATAGGGGAATTGAGCTTGCAGAATTGGGAAAGCATGAAAAGGCAATTGAGATCTTTGATAAAATTTTATTAAAACACAAAGACAATGTAAACATCATTTATGCCAAATCTAGAAGTAAGGCAGAATTGGGAATGTATCCTGAATCATTGCAATTATTAAAGATGGCAATTTCTAAAAATCCCAAAATAATTCGCTCTTGGGCAAAAGAAGAGAAAATATTTGAAAAATTTCACAGCAATGATGAATTTAGAAAACTAGTAAAATTATAGTCAGAGAATTTTTTTTCTTACTGCATCAATGCGAATAATCTCAACTTTCTTTTTAGGATCAGATAGTCTAGCCTCAAAAATTGGCACATAAACTTCAGTAATATCATGTAAGACAAAATCATCTTTGAGATCTCGCACATCAGTCTCCAGTGGTCGCTTTAGATGGATTTGGAGTTTGTCAATTGCAGAGTCGTAGGATAGCTCGGATTTCTTTACTGTCAAGTGGTGCTCTTCTAGAACTCTCTCAGGATAGTTCTCAATTGTCTTTGAATCAATCTTGAAAGGCAATTCAATTTCTAAACCATGATGATCAAAAGTTAGTTCATCTTCTTCTTCCACAAAGACATGCTCCTCTAAATTCAAATCAATTTTGTTTTTGCCCTTCTTTCCAACAAATGCTTTTTCAAGACCAGATTTGGAACGAACAGGAAAAATACCATCCCCAATTACCACTCCATGTACGTTGGAATCAACATCAATGGTGTGAACTGCTTGTCGATAGTAATTTGCACTGTACTTGCCTGAAACAATCAATGAGCATTCATAGTATAATTTGAAAGAATCAACATGAATGTCCTCTTTTTTAGGTCTTGATAGAAGTGACTTGAAAGGGTCAGTTTTTTTGTCTTCAACTATTCCTTTAGCTTCTACCTCATCAAGATTTTTTCTTATCACTATTTTCTTTACGTCTAAATCCGTATCTGCCAAAACCACTAAAGGTAAACAATTCCATCTATTAAACCAATTCAAATAAGAAAGAAATAATAGATTTGAATCCAAACTAGATTTATGGTAAAGGCAAAAGCAAAGAAAGGTGGATACATTGAGAAATTTCTCAAAAGAGCAGACAAGGCAATCCAAGAAGGTGTCAAAAAAGCAGATGAGGCCCTAGATGATGCAGTTGAATTTGGAGAACTGACTGCAAAGCAAGCATCAAAGGCAAGTAAGGAGTTAAGTGCCAAAGCAAAAAAAGAAAGCGACGCAATTCAGAAAAAAGGACTAAAAAAGATTAACGAAGGAATATCTTCTGCTAAAAACATGGCAGCAAATACAGAAGAAGATTTAGCAACACTTGAAAAGTTAGGAGAATTAAGAAAGGCAGGAGTCATTACTGAAAAAGAATTCCAAGCAAAGAAAAAGAAGATTCTGAGTAAGATATAACATGAAAAAATCAAATATTTACGGTTCAGGAGATAAACGCAAAGTAAACCCAGCATGGTTCACAAGTAAAACATGGATGAAAGTTCTATCAGAGAAAATAAAATCAAAAGATCAAGACATCTACCATGTTCATTTTGAAAAAGGATCTAGAACAAAACTGCATCAACACAATGGAAATCAAGTGCTAATTGCTACAAAGGGCAAAGGAAGTCTTGAGATTTTTAAAAAATTTGGAACAAGTAAAACAAATTTCAAAATAAAAAGAGTAGAAAGAATATCACTCAATGAAGGAGACATTGTACATATTCCAGCCAAAGTGTTGCATACACATGGATCTATTGATAAAAAGAAGACGTTTTCACACATTGCAATAAACATTCTACCTAAAAAAAATGCAGAATACAAAACGGTATGGTATGAATCAGATTTCAAATCCAAAGTTTCAGAAATCATTTAGTCAAGATGTCACTGATAAGAAATTCTGAAATCAATTCAATTCAAGGCAATGAAGGGACTACTATCAAACAGTATTTTCATCCCCACAACACGTTAAATGGAATTAATTACAGCCTTGCAGAATTTACTCTAGAGTCTGGCAAAAAATCCAAACTTCACAAAATAAAATCATCTGAGATCTATTATATTTTGGAGGGAGAAGGGAACTTGGTCGTAAATGACGAAGAGTTTCAGGTGCGAAAAGACGATTCCATTTTTGTCCCCCCAAACTCTAGTCAATTTATTGAAAACACCGGAAAGGCGAATTTGAGATTTTTATGCATAGTAGAGCCAGCATGGAAGGCAGACGATGAAACAATACTAGAGTAAATCTACGGCATACCAGTTAGGCAATTATTTTTAAGATATGATTAATCAGTACACCTAGTGAACACATACCAAGCTGTCAAGATATTGAAGGTGGAGACGGATTCCTCACAAGATGAGATAAAGGCAGCTTATAGAAAATTGGCTTTAGAGCTTCATCCAGATAAGAAAAAGGATCTTAAAGAAGATTCAGAGTTTAAGAAAATTACAGAGGCATACCATGTTCTAAAAAACAATCAAAGAACACCTGAACCTATCCTCACTCAAAACAAATCAAGTCCCAAATCAGATTTTAAAAGAAAACCACAATGGGGAGCACCTGATGATGGAGGAATTCCAGAACAAGATTGGGGAAAATATACCAGAGAATTTGAAGAAGGAGATCCTGATTTTTGGAAAGAGTATGAAAGAAAGTTTTGGGAGGACTATAACGCACGAGTCCGTGCTGATGGCAAAAATGGAGAGTTTGATAAAGCACAAGAACCCAAAAAACAGCCCAACCTGTTTGTGGATGTAGATAAAAGCAGATGTATTGGATGTTGCAGTTGCGAGATAATTGCACCAGAAGTATTTGAGATAGATAAAGAAAGACAATCAAATCCCAAATCTTCAGTGATTAATCAAAAAGGTGCTGGTGTAAACAAGATAATGAATGCTGCAGAAACTTGCCCTACTAAAGCAATCATAGTTGAGAATGAAGACTCTAAAGAAAGATTATACCCTTATTGAAATTAGATTTTTAATTTATTGTATAATTCATCAATTTCAGACTCGGATAATTTTAGTGCAGAATCAAACATACTGTGTATTGGTCCTGCAGAATCAGAATTACTTCTAGGAATCAAATGAACATGCACATGTGGAACTTCTTGTCCTGCTTCTTTTCCGTTATGAACTGCTAGTAATGTTGCACCAGTAATAGAATCAACTTTAGAAATCATCAGATGCACATGGGAAAACAAATCAGAGTTTTCTTCATTACTCATATCTTGAATTTTTTGGTGATGGTTTTTAGGAATTACTAAGACGTGTCCTCTTGCTAGAGGAAATGCATCTAAAAATGAGATAGAGTAGTCTGTCTCATTGAGAAATTTTGCAGGAATATCCCCTTTAACAATTTTACAGAAAATACAATCCATACTGATTCATAAATTTTTTAAAATATTAAATCATCTATTATGGCGTTACAACTGTAGCCCAAGCTAGGCCTTCGCCAAATTTTATGGTCGTTTTATCACCAGGATTTAACATGCAATTTTCAATAGTTTTTGGGATGCTGTCACTAGTTTCAACATAGCACACTCCATCATCATTAGTTAGAATTACTACTTCCTCATAGACGTCTTCTCTAATTAAATTCCAAAATGGAAACACCAATGTCGATAAAACAATTCCTGCAACTACAAAAGCACCTCCAAACACTA
>JBFIEJ010000097.1:0-3893 GCA_041603475.1 Candidatus Nitrosopumilus sp.
GCTAATCCCCCTCCAATCAAAACTAAAACTCCCCAAGGAATTTTTTTGGCGGACTTTAAATCTAAAAGACGTCGATGTTTGTTCGATGATGGAAGAGCAAGAAGAAGGACAACTGCGACTAGAACGATTGTATAATCTTCTATGTAAGGAAAGTATTCTTTCCATAATAATCCCCTACTTATCCAAGCTATTGCCGTTGAAGCAAAGATTATGGTTACTATTTTTTCATCTTTCATCATTTTTCCGAGTTCGGATAATTCCTGGATGATTACTTGTCGAGTCCCCGCAATCGGTCGATTACCTAATTTTGCAAAATTTACCATGTAAAGCCATAAGACCAAAAGTGAAATTGCACTTACAGGAACTCCAAGGAACATCCATTGAACAAAACTAACTTCAATTCCAGCTAATGACTCAGACATAGATGCAAAAAGTGCATTTGGAGGGGTTCCTATCAATGTGGCCAAACCTCCAAGGCTAGCTGAATATGCCACACAAAGCATAAGACATGTTCCAAACCTTGATTTTTCTGAAGAGTCTTGAACATGAGCAATAACTGCAATTGCAATTGGAAGAATTAGTAACGTTGTTGCAGTATTGGTAAGCCAAGCACTTAGAGATGCAGTTACAATAATGAAAGCACCCACAAGATGTTTTGGTTTTGTTCCAAATGTCTTGAGAATGTTTAATGCAAAACGTTTATGGAGATTTGAAAGTTCAACAGCCTTTGCAAGCAAAAAGCCTCCAAAAAATAATAGTACAATTTTATCTACATAAGACAAGAAAACATTTTGAACATCATCTATCCCAATAATTGGAAATAATACTAAAGGAATAAGCGAAGTTCCATAAAGTGGAATGGGTTCAGTTATCCACCAACTTGCCATCCACAAAGCTATTCCGAGGACGAATTTTGGAAGGATATCTAATCCTTCAATGGGTGAAAAAAGTACTATTCCAAAAAGGATGGGACCAAAAAAAAGCCCCACGAATCTTTTATGATTTGTCTTTAACATTTTTTTAGATTATTTTGTAAAAAGATCCTTAATACTTCTTGGCATCTGTCTTACGTAAAGTAAAGCAAGCGGGGCCCCTACATTTGCCCAACGCTCAATGAATTCCCAAATTGGTTCTCCAGAGGCAGGTCTAGCAAGGGCAGTTAGAAAACTCCAAGCAGTTGCCCAAATAAGTAAAAGTCGAAATGGGAACACAATTGCAAAAATTGCAGTGATGATGTCTATTACTCCAATTGATACAAGTAAATTTTCAGCAAATTGGCCTGAAATTCCAGTCATTCCTTCAATTAATGTCAAAAATGAAGGCTTTAGCTGTAAAGCCAAAACACCATGACCTAGATATGATCCAAAGACAGCTATACGTAGTACCCAATCAATTTTTTTTATATCAATAGTTTTGTTGAGAGTAGGTTTCATTAAATATCCATCTAATTTTTTAAATTGTTTCATCTTTTAGAATATTTGTTGATTACTAATTGTGAAAATCATGTTTGAAAATAATATTTTGTAAAAATATATGATTGCTCTTTCTTATGATGATATGTATGAGACGATACTAGTTACATATGATATACTGAAGCAGTAATGCTCTTCGTGGTGTAAAATGAGAATTTGACATTAAATCCATTCAGTTGTTTAAAGTTTGAATCCTGAATAGTAGAAAAAAAGACAAAAATCAATCCAATTCATCTATAATTATCACTGTTTCGTAGTTTCTCTTAATTCTAACAAATCCAACCTTATTTTTTTGACGTTTTGTTAAAAAATAGTGGGGGTCTAGCAAAACAGTTGTTGATGACACCATCCGGTCCATTTTCAGTTTTGCAAATACAGGAAATCTCTTTAAGTTAAAAAATGTAAGAAATAGTATGACAGAAATAATTAACAATGTAGATTTGGCCAAAGTTTCTCAAACCGCACAAAAAGGAAGAGAGGACAAAGAATCTCTAAGAAAACCAGTAAAACTTGAAGGAGAATGGATTTTAGATCAAAGTCAAGGATTCCAGTTCAAAACAGAGCTTGGCTATGAAAAAGGAAAACAGATAATCGAAGTAGATTCGCCGTCATTTCTAGGAGGCCAAGGAAACAGACTGGGACCTATGGCTTATTGTATTGCAGGAATCACATCATGTTTTGTTGGAACATTTGTTGGAATTGCAGCACAGCAAAAAATCAAACTAACCAAACTCAAGGTAAAAACTCAATGCCAGGTAAATTTTGCAAAGACATTTGATATTTCAGATGAGCCAATTACAGAGGGAATTAATTTCCAGGTAGAGGCAGAAGGTGAAAATACAGACAAGGCAAAACTCCAAGAACTATTAGTGATGGCCGAAGAGAGATGCCCTGCAATGTATAGCATGTCGCATAAAATCAATGTAGATGCCAAGATAGTTTAGAGAAATTCATTCATACTAAATAGAGCTAATTGCAAAAAAAAATGTGGCAGACATTTTAAAAAAAATACTATCACATCCAAATGACAGCACAGTTATCATCCACATTACTGACACATATTTTCTAAAAGAATCTAAAATTGATAAAGAAATCGACTTGCCAGGATTTGCAAGAATATATGGAATAGTAGAGTTACTAGCAAAAAAATTCAAAGACAAGAATATTTTATTTTTGCATAGCGGAGATTTTCTTTTTCCATCATTTCTCAGCAACCATTTCAAAGGAAAACAGATTGTAGATATTCTCAACAAATGCAATTTGAAATACTGTACATTGGGAAATCATGATTTTGATGGCGGCCCAAAAGTTCTAAAACAGAGAATCTCTGAATCCAAATTCAATTACATAATTACAAATTTAACACCTCCAAAAAATATCTCTAAAAATATTTTACAATATGATGTATGGCCAAAGACAAAATCCGAGATTGCAATCATTGGAATTTCAGGCAAAATGACTGCAAAAAAAGCCAGTGAGAATGGATTTAAAATTAAAAATCTTAAAGAGTCAATTCATGACACAATAGATGAAATAAAAAAGAAATTCCCCAAGATAAAATTCCTAGTTGCACTATCTCATATGGGAGATTCTGAAGATCTGCATCTAAAGAAAACTCTAAACAATTTGTGGCCAGGCAGTTCAGTTATTTTTGGAGGTCATGATCATAGCCAAGTAATCTCTTACCAAAAGTCAGACAAATGTATGCTAGTAAAGGGGCAATCAAATGCCAGAACCATGCAACTAGTAGTCTTAGAGAATACAATAAAAGAGCAAGACCTGCAAAAAAAATTATACATTCTAGGAGCAAAGCAGTATCAAGGGATTCAGCCATCCCCTAAAATCAAAAAAGAGATAGAAGTATGGTTTGAGAAATTAAAAAAACAAAACAAACTACCTGCAAACAAAATTATCAAAAAATTTCCTGACAAGGCAATTCTTGATGGCACAGAACTATCACTGCGAAAGGGGACTACAAATTTAGGTAATTTCATAACAGACTGTCTAAAGGAATACACTGGTGCAGACATTGCAGTGATTAATTCAGGGCATTTTAGAAGTGACAGATTATTTTTAGGAAAACTAAGATTCTCTGATTTAATCTACACATTTGTCCTAAAACAAGGCGGAAAAATTATTGTAACTGAGTTGAGCAAAAAGGAGTGCAATCATTTTCTAAAGCATGCATACAACAAAGCAGGAAAGGGCAAGATTTTACAATTCTCAAAGAATACTTTGGAGATGTTAAAAAATGCCAAAAACACCTCAAAGTTGACTGTGGCATTAGTATCAGATATGCTGCTAGAAGATGAGGATGGTTTTGGAGAAATCCTGGCCCAAGAAAGAAAGGTCAGCATTACAAAACTTAGAGAATCATTGAGAAAGGATATTCTAAAGGATGCAAATTTGATTCAAAGTATA
>JBFIEJ010000098.1:0-3820 GCA_041603475.1 Candidatus Nitrosopumilus sp.
AGAAGCACCTGCTGAAGTAGCAGAAGCACCTGCTGAAGTAGCAGAAGCACCTGCTGAAGTAGCAGAAGCACCTGCTGAAGTCACAAAAGATGAAAGTTCTTCAACAGAAAAATAGAAAAAATAGGCTTATCAGTAAATAACCCCCAATTATCAAATAGAATTGAAATGTGTTCGATTATAGGCTATTATGGAAAGGAGATTGCCGCTCCAATTATTGTAAAAGGACTCAAAAGAATGGAGTATCGTGGATATGACAGTGTAGGAGTAGCAACAGAATCAGATAACCAGATAGAACTGAAAAAAGGAACTGGAAAAGTAAACGAAGTGAATTTAAAAGTACAGTTAGATACACTTCCAGGAAAAATAGGAATTGGTCATACAAGGTGGGCAACTCATGGAAAAGTTACAGATGTTAATGCTCATCCACATCCAAGTAATTCAGGAAAAATAGCAATTGTACATAATGGAATAATAGAAAATTTTGAGGAATTAAAAGAACAGTTAGAAAAAGAAGGCTACACCTTCAAAAGTGAAACAGATAGTGAAATTATTGCTAACTTACTTCAAAAAAATTATGAGATAACAAGCGATGTAAAAGAAACAATTATGAAAACTGTTTCACAATTAAAAGGACATTATGCATTTGTTGCAATGTTTGAAAATGGACAACTCGCTGCGGCAAAATTTCATGAACCATTAATTATTGGAGTAGGTCAAAATGATTTCTTTTTGTCAAGCGATGTACTTGGATTTATTGAATATACAGATGATGCAATTTACATGGAAAACGGAAATTTTGTGATTTTAGATAAAGATAAATTTCAAATTTTAACTTTTGATGGGGAACATGCAAAATATGGAATAACAAAAGTTTCAAAAGAATTTGGAGATGCCTATAAAGGAGATTATGCACATTTCACATTAAAAGAAATTTATGAACAACATGAAACCATTTTGAAAGCCGGAGAAAAAACAACAGAGGCAATGGAAAAAACAGCTGATTACATCAGACATGCAAAAAATATCTATGTAACAGGCAGTGGAACAAGTTATAATTCAGCACTTCTAGCAAAGCAAATCTTTTCAAAATATGCCAAAATTAAAATTGATTCAATAATGTCTAGTGAACTACAATTTTCACCAGATAGTATTGAGGAAAATTCCATTTTAATTGCAATTTCTCAGAGTGGAGAAAGTGCTGATGTTCTAGATGCAGTAAAAATAGCGAAACATGCGAACTGTAAAATAATTGCAATTGTTAATTTGCTCACTTCATCTCTTGCAAGAGAAGCAGATGTGGTAATAGGAATGAATTGTGGTCCTGAGATCGGAGTTGCAGCAACAAAAAGTTTCACATCACAATTAGTCATCATCTACAAAATTGTGCAAAAATTGACAAACAATGTAATGGAGATTGATTTTAGTAAAATTTCTCAATCAGTTTCAAAAACGTTAGAGAATCCAAAGAAAATTCAACAAATTGCTAAAGAACTAAAAGATATTTCGGATATCTATATCCTAGGAAGAGGAATGCATTATCCTATTGCAATAGAGGCTGCTTTGAAATTAAAGGAGTTAACATACATTCATGCAGAAGGTATTGCAGGAGGCGAATTAAAACACGGACCTTTAGCATTAATGGATTCTAATGTATTTGTAATTATCATTAATCCAAATGACTCAACATATTCTGATACTTTAACTAGTGCTAGAGAAATTAAAGCTCGCAATGCCAAAATTATTGGCATTTCGGATACCGAAAGTGATGTTTATGATCACTGGATTGAGATTCCTAAAAGTGATGAATTATCATACCCCATTTCAGAAATTATTCCAATACAATTGTTATCATATTATGCAGCACTTGAAAAAGATACAGATCCTGATTATCCAAGAAATCTTGCAAAATCAGTTACTGTGAAGTAAATAATCTATCATATTCTTTTTCTGCAAGTTCTAAGAATTTTGAAGAATTATTTCCTGTTTTTAACATAGATGAAATAATACTACCACCTGCACCAACACCTTCCTTTGCAAATCCTTCAGAGAATGCTCTCAGACCAGGATGTTGGGAATTTTTTAAATTAGGATCTACAGAAAAAGCTGGAATATCAGCAATTTTTGAGACTAGATTTTTGAAATTTGCACTTTCATCATCTGTTATGTATGATGTAGTTCCTATAGCAGTATTTTCATCATTAAATCCTATTTTTGAAGCAAATGCCAAAACTGCAGTCATTTGTGTACCACCAGCTAACATTACTTTAGAAACATCAGATGCGGAACTTAACATTCCTGCTACAAAAGGAATCATTGGATCTCCTACTTTTGCAATAATATTGTAAGGATGATCAGAATTAATTCTTTTAAGAGCATCATTAACAATTTGATTTTTCAGTTCAACAGGATTATTTGGTATACTAGAACTTACTTTTGCATCAAAACCTAACCCCCTAAGAACTGCTAAAGCAGTAGTTGTTCCACCTGGAATACTTTCACCAATTATCAAACAATCAGTTAAAGATGCCAAACTCCTACCAACAATTCTACCATAATCAACAGCATGCACAACTTCTGAATCAGTCATTGCATCCTGATTTGAGATATTTTTTCCATAGGACATACCTGTTTCAATAAATGGTAATTGAGGGGAGATTTTACTTCCAGCATTTATTGTTAAATGGGGAATACTTGCAGATTCCAATGCAGTTTTAGTTAGTAAACCAGGAGTGGGTTTTCCATCAGGAGTCATAGGGATTTTGTCAATAGATTTACAATAACCATAATGAAGATATTCAGCATCTGCAGGAGGAGTAAATTTAATTGAATCCTTATCAGCACCAGCAAATGTAATTCCAGGAATTTCACATGTTTCAGTATAAGAAATAATAAAAGAAAAAAGAAATTTTCCGGATTTCACTGATTCAAGAAAATTTTGAGCTTTTTCTACATTGCCAAATAATTCAAAATTTTCCAAAAAATCACTGACCCATCATTTGAACAAATTGTTCTTCAGTTCTTTTTTGCATGACTGGATTTGTTGTCTTCTCTATACCTATGGTAGATGTTTCAGAAGATCCATAATTATGCCCAGAATACACTACTAAATTATCATCAAGTGAATAAAGAACATCAAAGAGGCTATGATAAAGTTCATTGGCACTACCTCCTGGTAAATCAATTCTTCCACAATTACCAACAAACAGAGTATCACCAGAAAAAATTTTACCATCACCAACTAGACAAATGCTATCTTTAGAATGACCAGGAGTATGCAGTACTTTTAATTTGGAGTTTCCAAATTCAATAAAATCACCATCCTTAACTGAAATATCATGTTTTAATTCAGAATTCTCATGTTGAATAATGGGAACTTTAGTTGATTCGGCCATTGCCTCATTTCCAATAGTATGATCAAAATGATGATGGGTATTAACAATGTATTTTATTTTTAAATCATTTTTTTTTATAACTAATTCTAACTCCACAAGATCCCAAGAGGGATCAATTATGATGGACTCTTTTGTTTCTTCATCCTCTACAATGTATGTAAAATTCTGCATGTTTCCTACCTGTATTTGATGAACTTTCATAGTATCCCCTCTTCAGCTTCTGGAGGAATTCCAATTTTTTCAGCATAAAGTTCCCCTGTCAAATCTTTTCTTTTTGGAATACCTTGTTTCATTTTATGAAATGTTACAGTCATATTGCATTTTGTATAGATATTTGCAGTTTCTCCTGTTTGAGGATCCAATCCTGATGGAACATCTACTGCAAATTTGAAGCAATCTGCTTGATTAATGAAATTAATCGCAGATGC
>JBFIEJ010000099.1:0-3805 GCA_041603475.1 Candidatus Nitrosopumilus sp.
GGTAGATGAAATTGGTCTGGTAATTTCTGATGAAGTACATTTGATTGGAGATGAAAGTAGAGGTCCAACACTTGAGATGATTCTAACACAACTCAAACTCTTAGAAACAAAACCTCAGATCGTAGGTCTTAGTGCAACAATAACAAATTCTGATGAGATTGCAGATTGGCTTGAATGCAAATTGGTTCAAAATGATTGGAGACCTGTCCCGCTTTCAGAAGGAGTATGTGATGAAGGTCAAGTTACAATGAGTGATGGGAAGACCTTTGAAGTTGAGCGTAGTTTGATGGGTACTCCTATAGATTTAGGCGTGCAATCAGTAAAAGAGGGTGGTCAGTCACTAGTATTTGCAGAGACTAGAACCCGCTCAAAGTCCCTTGCAACAAAAGCAGCTGATACCATATCAAAAATTTTAGAAAAAAAAGAAATTACCGAACTAGAAAAAACATCAAAAAAACTTCTGTCTGAAAATGAACACACTGACCTAGTCAAGACTCTGGCAACACTGGTGAAGAAGGGAGTTGCATTTCATCATGCAGGGTTAAATCAAAAGTGCCGAGAAACAATTGAAACAGAATTCCGTAAGGGTACGATCAAACTATTATCATCAACCCCAACTTTAGCTGCAGGAGTTAATCTTCCTGCAAGACGAGTTGTAATATCTAATGTAAATCGATATAATGCAAAGGTTGGTGCTAACAGACCAATTAGTATTTTAGAATACAAACAACTTTGTGGAAGAGCTGGAAGACCACAGTATGATGATTTTGGAGAATCGATTATTGTTGGAAATGGAAATACAGATGATTTAATCGAATATTATGTTAATGGAGAACCTGAACCAATTGAATCAAAAATCACTGATGACAAATCTTTACGAACTCATATCCTTAGTGTAATAGTTACTCATCCTGGAATTAAAAAAGAAGAAATTCTAGAGTTCTTTTTGCAAACACTTGGTGGATTGCAATCAAGAAAATCGACGCTAAAATTTGCAATTGATATATCACTACGTTTTCTTTCTAGCAAGTTTCTCATTATCAAAAAAGGTGAAAGATATGCAGCAACTGAATTTGGAAAAAAGACATCAATGCTATACATTGATCCATTAACTGCAACATACTTTAGAGATTCCATTGAAAATGTATCTGAAGATAGAAAACATACATTTGGATTCTTACATCTTATTACAAACTCTGAGGAGTTTTTCCCAAAATTCTCACTACGACAAAAAGACTATGAGACTGCCAGTTTGATGATAGAGAACAATTCATCCCAATTACTAGAACCCATATCAGAGTACGATTGCTCGCGAAGTCTTTTGGCCTTACAATTGTGGATTACTGAATCCACTGAATTATCTCTCTCAGATAGCCTCGGAATAGAGTCTGGAGACATGCACAGAATGACTGAGAATGCTAATTGGCTAACATACTGCCTGAGAGAAATTTCAAAGCATGTAGAGAGAGCAGATTTGCTTGAGGAATTAGGAGATTTGAGAAATAGGGTTGTTTATGGGATTAGAGAGGAATTACTTGATTTGGTTAGGGTAAAAGGAATTGGAAGAGTTAGAGCACGAATTCTCTTTAAACATGGAATAAAGAATCTTGATGATCTAAGGAAGATTCCAGTGAATAAATTAGCAGAAATTGATAAAATTGGTTCAACCATTGCGGATAACATAAAGGCAGAGTTACGAAGAGTAAGATAATTGATTGATTTACTGATTCCAGCTGTAATTTCATGCATTGTAGCATTTGTTGTAGTTTTTATCATGACTCCACCACTAATCAAATTTCTAGAAAAAAGAAATCTTACAGTAAAAGATGTGAACAAAAAAGAAAGTGTTATGGTTGCTAGACCTGGTGGGATATCTATTATTGTGGGAATTATTGCATCAGAAATTATTCTTTATGCATTTTTACAAATGAATGAAATCCTCGCTGTACTAATTACGACATCTGCAGCTTTTATCATTGGATATGTTGATGATAGAAAAGTAATGGGTGGGTGGTTTAAACCTGTAACACTTGCAATTGCTGCCCTCCCAATTATTGCATTAGGTGCATATGATGGTGATCTTGCTTTTCCGTTATTTGGAACAGTACAAATTCCTCTATTGTATCTTGCTTTGATAATTTTTATGATTCCAATCACTGGAAATACAATAAATTCTATTGATGTTCTGAATGGAGTCGCTAGTGGATTTATGGTCATTGCAAGTTTCTCATTATCTATCTGCTTGTTTATTGTACAAAATTATGAAATTGCAATAGTTAGTTTACCTTTAGGCTTTATTTCATTAGCATTTTACAAATATCATAAAATTCCGAGTAGAATTTTTCCTGGGGATTCTGGAGCGTTAACTTTAGGTGCAATGTATGGGGCTATTGCAATTGTTGGTAGTGTAGAAATAATTGCAGCAATTGCTCTGCTACCTGCAGTAGTCAACTCTTTTTTGTTTTTATCAAGCGTAAAACGAATCGTAGAACACAGGCAACTCAAAGGAAAACCTGTAGATCATACTGATGATTTTAAACTTAGGGCAACAAATGACAAGACTGCAGCTGTCACTTTAGTGAGGCTTATACTGGCAGGTGGACCCATGTCAGAAAAACAAGTAGCATTTGCAATTTTCAAACTTGGTATATTTTCAGGAATATTAGCAATTATTTCTGCATTGATGATGGGTGTGTCGATTTGAAGTCTGGCCTGTTTGGTTTTATGTTTGTAATGTGGGGATTGATAATTGTTGGAGGTGGTATTGTTGTTATGATTTTAGGACCCATTTCGGTAACTGGATTTGGTGATTTTGATTGGTTTATTGCATCAATCATTAAAGCTATAATTGCAATAATTCTCGTTGTTATTTGGATTTTAATTTTGTCAAAGATAAAAAACTGGTTCTTTAGAAAAGAAATTAAACTCTAACTATCTAACCATTGTTTTCGTTTCTTATCATACTCTTCTCTACTGTATCTGATTGTAGCTGGTGAACCAATAACTACCGTATTTTCAGGAACATCTCTTGTAACCACTGCTCCCATTGCTACCACACTATTTTTCCCAATTGTAACTCCTGCTTTGATTACTGCACGTGCGCCAATAATTACATTATCCTCAATTGTCACACCTATCATTTTATCACACATTGGGTATGGATCATTTGTCAATACAGCTGCAGGTCCAATGAAAACATTCTTTCCTATTCTTGAAAGGGGTGGAACATATACTTGACCTTCAATTCTTGTATTATCGCCAATTTTTACATTATAATCAATATGTGCAAGTGAACCTATTGCTACATTATCTCCGATTTCTGTGTCATCACCTACATACGAAAAATGCCAAATGCGTACATGATCCCCAATTGTTGCTTTCTCTGAAATAAAATTAGTAACCATTATCCTACAAATGCCATGGGTTTGCCTTTGTAATAATTTTTTCAGGCAATTTGTCCTTGAAATTTTTTAGAAATTCCATTTCTTGCTTTTTATCTCGTAGCTCATCAGGGAGCATGATTGGAATTTCCTCAATAATTGGATAAAATCTAGAACATTTTGGACAAAAAATTACACCTTCTGATACTACGTCATCTTTTTCCTTTATCTCAAATAATTCTAAAGGATAATTTTTGTCAATTGGACATGCTAAAATATTCATCATTGTTTTGTTCATTTTAGATCCAGATAGATAGGGATTCCTTTTTGACTAGATAAAAGTGCAGCTTCTGCAATCTTTGTAACATTTACTGCCTCTTGTGCTGTAACGATGTGTTCATTTTTGCCTTCAATTGCACCAAGAA
>JBFIEJ010000100.1:0-3754 GCA_041603475.1 Candidatus Nitrosopumilus sp.
ACACCTTTAGACTCTCACGATGAAACCACACCTTTAGACTCTCACGATGAAACCACACCTTTAGACTCTCACGATGAAACCACACCTTTAGACTCTCACGATGAAATATCTCCCTCTCAAAAAATGATTCTAGATAGAATGGATGATTTGGAAAAAAATCAAGAAAATCTTCAAAAAATTCTTAAAGATTTGATTGAGAAATTAAAAGACAAAACATAATTTTATTCAAAATTTTCTACGATTTCATACTGTGCTATGGTATTTTGAAGTCCCATCATCATTAATTCCCTTGAAGAAAATTAGTTGATTGGTTATTAGATCGGTGGGCTGTCTCGAAAGATTTGCCCCCAACTTTAATATAATTAGGATTTTTTTGCAAATCAGAATTCAATTGCTTGTTATTTTTGATGTTGAAGGTGTTCTATATGATGAGGAATACCTTCCAATTCTTGCCGAAAGACTACACAAAGAAGATGAAATTTGGGAAATTACTAAACAAGGCATTCAGGGTAAAATCAATTGGGAAGAAGGATTGCGAACTAGAGTTGCTGCTTTGAAGGGATTAGACAAGCAAACTTGTCAGGAAGTTGCAGATGCATTACCCATAATGACTGGTGCAAAGGAAGCATGTAGAGTCTTAAAAGCAGCTGGTTGGAAACTCATGGCAGTCTCAGGTGGATTCACACTAATGATGGAGCGATTACAAAAAGAATTGGACTTGGATTATGTTTATTCTAATGAATTAATTTTCAAAGATGGAAAACTTGATGGTGTAAAAATTAACGTCGATTCAGATAAATCAAAATCTGCTAAAATAAAAATTGCAGAATGGGGTGAAAAACAAGAAGACATTGTTTGTGTAGTGGATGGAGCAAATGATGTGAAATTATTTGATATTTGTGGTTTAGGAATTGCATATAGGGCTCAGGATTTAGTAAAAGATTTAGCTACTACTACCTTAGAAGAAAAGGATCTTTCCAAAATTTTAGATATTATTAACAAACATTACAAATTACAATTAGAAACCACTCCTCCTGCATAAACAATTTTTTAGTCCGTTTTTTGATACAGTATAATTGCAAATCATTCCAATTCGTATTGATAAAGAGATTGAACCCTCAGATGATATTTCGGCACTAATCACTGGCAATTTCGAGCTTCATGATGGCGATATTATTGTAATTGCACAAAAAATAATTTCTAAACAAGAAGGTAAAATCATTGAATTATCTTCAGTGACTCCTTCTCTCTTGGCCCAAGGAATAAGTTCACAATACCAAAAAGATCCTAGGATAGTTGAATTGATCTTATCTGAATCAAAAAGAATTGTTAGGATGAAAAATGGAATAATTATTGTTAAAACTAATCATGGATTCATTTGTGCAAATGCCGGAATTGATGAAAGTAATGTTAAGGAAGGTTTTGCAACTTTACTACCTGATGACTCTGATCTTTCAGCACAAAAAATCAGAAAAAAAGTTTTTGAACAAACAAAACAAAATGTTGCAGTAATTATATCTGATACATTTGGACGACCGTTTAGAATGGGTCAAACCAATCACTGCGTTGGAATTTCAGGATTAACCCCTATCACAGATTATGCTGGAACTCCTGATTCATTTGAAAAGATGATGCGTGTTTCAGCCATTGCTGTTGCTGATGAATTATCATCTGCTGCTGAATTAGTTATGGGCAAGGTCTTGAAATCCCCCATTGCAGTAGTACGTGGTTATTCCTTTAAAATAGAGGAAAGTAATATTGATGATTTAATCCGACCTGAAGATGAAGATCTTTTTCCTTGATGATATATTTTTTTCAATAGGATTATAATCTCAATAAGAAAAATTCCTTTGTAAATGCCAATTAAAACTGAATTGCACTGTCATAATTCTTTTTCAAATTTTCATGTTGGTGATGAAGAACCACCTTATGACTGTGATGTTTCAATTAGAGAACAATTAGAACGATCATACCATTTGGGACTTGATGCTATTTTTGTTACAAATCATAATACTCTTGATGGATACTATCAACTATTAGAATACAAAAATGATCATGAAAAATTCAAAAATATTGATGTTTTTCCTGCAGAAGAGATAACCATTGATTCTGGCGCACATGTTCTAGCATATGGAATACATGAAGCAATTTCTCCAAATATTTCACTTGAAGAAGTAATTGATGAGATCAAAAAACAAGGTGGGGTCTCTTCAGCTCCTCATCCCTTTAGTTTACTTGATGCCCTCAGAGAGGATGCAAAAAAATGTGATATGGTTGAAGTTTTTAACAGCAATAATGTTGATGTATTATCAAATGCACGGGCTACTCAATTTGCTCTAGATAATAATATGATACAAGTGGCTGGAAGTGATTCTCATGTTCTTTCCACTCTGGGAAGATGTGTAAATGTAATTGATTCTGAAAGTAATCTTGATGATATCTTACATGCTATGAAAAGAGGGAAAATAGAAATTTCACAAACCGGATATGCATTACAAAATGAAACCCTTGATCATCTTAGATACAAAATTAATAATTCTAAAGAATATTTGTTAGATTATATTTCTGAACACTACCCAAATGCAAAATGGCTTTTGACATTTATGCTAAGAATTTATGATTCCAATCAAAACAGTCATGTTTGGAGTCTATTTTATAAAATTGCTATCTATTTGATGAAGAGAATTTCTCAAAAAATTAATTTTCAAAATCAGGATCCAAGCTTTATGAAAGATAGAAATTTGTCTACTATGTTCAAAATGGCATTGTAATATCTAATAGGTCAAGCTAAACTCGTATAGATTTTAATATGACAAAATGCTCTTTTTGAATTAGAAACAATGTCTGAATCTACTGAAAAAAAATTAGATGCTACCGGATTATTTTGTCCTGAACCTGTATTTCGAACAAAAATTGAAATTGAAAGAATGCAAGTTGGTCAAACATTAACTGTTTCAGCAGATGATCCTGCTGCAGAAGATGATATCTCAAGATGGGTGACAAGAAATGGTCATGAGTTGCTTGACATGTCTAAAGATGGTAATGTGATTACCTTTCAAATTAAAAAGGTGAAATAATTCTAATCATGACTGCAGTCACTGATACTGATGTACTAAATCGAGTTGGAAATACTCCTCTTGTAAAACTTGATTCGCTCTCACATGATGCAACTGAATATTTTGCAAAACTAGAAGGTCATAATCCATTTGGTTCTGTAAAAGACAGAGCAGCATATTGGATGATCAAAGATGGTGAGGAACGTGGAATTTTAACAAAAGGTAAGAGCATAATTATTGAACCCACATCAGGCAATACTGGAATTGCACTTACTGGAATTGCAAATGTCTTGGGTTACAAAGTTGAGATTGTAATTCCAGAAAAGGCTAGTGATGAAACTAAGGATATCATTAGAAGTTTGGGCGCAAAAATTTATGAGACAAGCGATGATTTGTGTCCAAAAGTTGGTGCAGGAACTGATCAAAGTATTGCTTTGGCAACATCTATTGCATCATCACGCCCTGATACTTACTATTCTCCAAATCAATATGCCAATGATGCAAATTTCAAGGGTCATTATGTAGGAACCGGTCCTGAAATTTGGAAGCAAACAGAAGGTAAAGTCACTCACTTTTTTACAGGTGTAGGTACTGGAGGAACCATTACTGGAATTGGAACATATCTAAAAGAAAAGAATCCAAATGTTAAGATCATTGGATGTCAACCACAACAAAATCATCTAATTCAAGGTTGGAGA
>JBFIEJ010000101.1:0-3744 GCA_041603475.1 Candidatus Nitrosopumilus sp.
ACTTCAGCAGGTGCTTCTGCTACTTCAGCAGGTGCTTCTGCTACTTCAGCAGGTGCTTCTGCTACTTCAGCAGGTGCTTCTTTTGTTTTTTCTAACATTTCTGGGATTTTTGATTCTGGTGTAAAGTGAATATTGTTCTCTTCTTCTACAGTTACAGTGTACGATGGAATGTCTACTTTTCTTTCACCAATCATAATATGACCATGTATTACTGCTTGTCTTGCTTGATATGGTGTTTTAAATCCAAGTTTCTTAGTAACTATAGTCTGCAATCTACGTGATAGTAAATCGTTAGGGGTTAAATTAAGAACATCATCTAAAGATGCATCTCCACTAACTAATCCTATTCTTGCAAGCGACTTCATCAAGATTGGTTCTTTTTCTTCTCTTACTTCTTGTCTTAATGCAAGTAATGAACGTGCTTGATGTCTGACTCGTGATAATTCTGTATGGGCTTTCCATAATTCTCTTTTAGTTCTCAATCCAAATGTTCCGAGTGTTTTCAACTCTTCCATTTTTAATTCATAATTAAGAGGTCTTTTTGGTTTTCTCCAAACTCTACGTGGATATTTTGGATCTCCCATTCAATACACCTATTTTGTTTTCTCCGCGGGAGCTTCTTTCTTTTCAGCTGCTGCAGGCGCTGTACCTTCTGCTGCAGGTGCTGTAGCTGCTGTTGGTGCTGCTGGAGCTCCTCCTGATGAATCTTTTACCGGAGCTGCTTGTCCACCTTTTGCAACACCTACTGCTCCACCCTTTCTACCAGAAGTCCTTGTTCTCTGTCCTCTAACTTTAAGACCGTTAAGATGACGATAACCTCTCCAACTTGCAACAATTCTTTCTCTTTCAATATCATTTCTTAAAGTAAATGGTATATCTGATGTTAGTAAGTGCAAATTAGAACCTGTTTCAATATCTTTTCTTCTATTGAGAAACCATGTTGGGAAATTACTTGCAACAGGATCTGTAATTAATTTTTCAATTGCTTGTACATTCTCATCAGTAAGATTACCTATGTGAGAATTAGTGTCAATGTTTAGAGTATCTAGAATTGCTGTGGCAAAATTATATCCGATTCCCTTGATCTTGGTTAATCCTACAATGATCTTTCTCTCTCCTGGGATATCATTACCCACAATCCTTACAATGTGTCTGTATTCTTGACTACTCAAGTATTCAAAAATTCAAAGAAACCCCGATAAAAACCATGCTAGGCGTCAATTTATCCAATTTTTGAATAGAAAATTTGTAAAAATTATTGATATTTTTTGGGCTAATGATGCCTATCTGTGACAAATTATCTGAAATCTTCATCTTCTGTCCAGTCATTACCTTGGACATTCCATTGATTGCATTTACAGCATTTTTTAACTCCTCTTTGTGCATCAATATCTATACAAAAACAATGTTCTCCTTTTCCAGATGGATCTAATCTACATAGTTTTTGCATGTTTTTCTATCTCTTTTTTGTTAATTATCTTATTGGATAATTGTTCAAAAAGTTATAAATTTCCAACTATTCAATTAAGTTGTAATGGATGAATTATTTGATAGGGAAAAGATCGTTGAATCGATGTTTGATCCTACTGCTGCCTCAATAATTGCTGAACTTGAAGATGGGAGCAAGGAATGCTCATTTTTAGCATCACAAGTTTCAATATCCGAATCTGAAGTTCTAGAAAAACTATCTTATTTGATTGAGCATGAATTCATTTACAAAAAATTAGATGATGGAAAATGTCTCCTTACGGCAAATTCAGAAAAGCTAAATTCTATTGTTGAAAATAGCGAAAACTTTGAAAATACAATTAGCGGTCTTGAAAAAATGGATAGTTATCTAAACTGATTTTTTTCTATTTTTAACTCCTAATACAGCTACTATTACTAATCCACCCATTCCGATTAAAAGAACATAGATTGAGATAAATCCCAATATTTTTTTCCCTGAATCTGGAAGTGGGCCAATGGCCCCAAAAACTTGAGCTTCTTCTATACTGTTACTGTCAATTATCAATTTGAATTTCCCACTTTCTATTATTTCAAATTCCTCTTCTATGGTTTCGTTATTGATATTCTGAGAGAATATTTCCATGTCGTATGGATCTAATAATTTTACAGAAAAAGTATTTTCTCTGAACTGCATAATCTGAACCGCAAAGACTCCTGTGTTTGTTTCTTGAGAATTAAATTCATTTGAAACAATTAATGCTTGGCCTGAACTTACTTTTCCGTTTTCTTGAACAACATCTTCGAGAATAATTTGGTTTCCTACAACTAGTAAAATTAATCCTAGGACGATTAATCCTCCTGATGCAACTATGATTATTCCCCCCTTTTGCATATTTTACCCTTGACTATCTTTAGTTTAAAGGTAATTTTTGACGAATTAGCTTTCATTAAAAAAGTTAGATTAGACTAAAAAAGTTAGCTTAGGGTAAATTTAAATAAAGAATTGGATATGTTATCTTGTCATGAAAAAAACTAGATCCAACCTCATGATTATTTTGGTATCATTAACACTTGGGATAACGACTATCATGATTTTTCCGACTTTATCAGAAGCTCAATCAGAACCAAAAACATTTGTAACTCATTCAGGCGCAGTTGTAAAAACCACTGGAGAAATAATTGATCCTCTTTATGTTGCATCCACTGTTGAATTTGATCCCATGGAATATCTTCGAGATTTCAATTATGGAAGAGTCTCACAATTATCTGACGGTACAACTTTGAGAGAATATACCATTATTGCAGAAGATGATAAGATAATGGAGGTTTCTCCAGGAGTTTTTTATAATGTCTGGACTTTTAATGGAACAGTTCCAGGTCCTACAATTAGGGCCACAGAAGGTGATCTTCTTCGAATTAAATTCATCAATAATGGAGATAAAGAACACACAATACATTTCCATGGAATTCATCCTGCAGGTATGGATGGTGTGTTTGAACCAGTTGGGGGAAATGGTGGACAGTTTGTTTATGAATTTACTGCAGGGCCTGTTGGGGTTCACCCATATCACTGTCATGTAATGCCTTTGGAAGAACACATAGTCCATGGACTTTATGGAGTTTTTATTGTGGATCCAAAAGACAAGCGACCAGCAGCTGATGAAATGGTTATGGTTCTAAATGGATTAGATACTGACTTTGATACTGAGAATAATTTCTATGCTGCAAACACAATTCCCTTTTACTATCAACATCATCCAATTCAAATCAACACAGATGAGTTAATTCGAATTTATGTAGTAAACATGGTTGAATTTGATCCGATAAATAATTTCCATTTGCATGGAAATTTGTATAAGTATTATCCAACAGGAACTGATCTAGTTCCTTCATTTTATACTGATATGATTACCTTGTCTCAAACTGAGCGTGGAATTATGGAATTTGAGTACAGTTATCCTGGAAAATATCTATTTCATGCCCATAAAGTAGAGTTTTCAGAAAAAGGATGGGTTGGAATATTCTTGGTAAGTGAAAATAAACAAGATTTAGAGTCTGAAGAGTATGGAAGTTAGTAACAAATCCTCAAAAGGAAAATTAATTGCAAGTGGTGTAATTCCATTTGCCTTTTTGATAATATTGATAGCATACATTTTTGGTCCTGGATCTGAATTATTGGACTTGGGTATTGCATTACCTGAGATAACTATGGAGAAAGTTGATTTTCTAGATTCTGAAATCCAGGTCACCGTTAGAAATACTGGTCCGATCCCAATTGAGGTTGCAATGGCTGAT
>JBFIEJ010000102.1:0-3722 GCA_041603475.1 Candidatus Nitrosopumilus sp.
AGTTGAAATTGTTTAGTGTTGGATCAGTATTTGGCGGATAATTGTATGTATTGTAATGTTTCATACTGGTCAATATATCCAAAAAATTAAGAGAAATGCTGTGTTAAAGGCCATATTTCTTATTTCATTAATGATGGGTAGTTTGTTCATACCTGCAAATGCCCAAACCACTGCAGAGTTTGGATATAAATTACTTCCAGAAAAACTACTTGAAAACACATTTGGAGATTTACAAGTTTATGTAATATCTAATAGTATGATGGTTCCTAGGACAATAACAGATCTAAAAGTTATAAGTTCAGATACAGATATTGTTCAGATTCTGGAAGTTGAAAAAGATTCTGACAGTTATATCAAAAATATAAAAATTAAAGCAATTGCGCCAGGAATTACAACTGTAGCATTAGCAGCTCCTGGATTTTCATCTAAAGAAATTACTGTTGAAGTATTCAACAACAACAATCATCCAACTCAAATCCTAATGAAAGTAACTCCTGAGGAATTTGCAGTTGACGGACAAAAACATGGATTTGTGGGTGTAGAGTTAACAACAACAGGAGGATTGCCAGTAATAGCTAGTGAAGATATTATTGTTAAAGTTGAAACCCCAAATACAGATGTAATAAAATTACAAGATTCAGAAATCACCATAAAGCAAGGAGAGTATTTTGCAATAACAGAATTTGAATTAAGCGGTTCAGGGGATGCAATTATTTTTGCTGAAACAGAAGGAATGAAAAAGATAAGTCAAACGGTAAAAGTACTAGAGCCAGAAGGCCCACTAGAAATTCAATTAACAGTAATTCCAGATACATTTAACAGCTATAATGCTGCCAAAGGTTATGCAATTTTACAGTTAGTAGATAGTCTAGGAGTTCCTGTAGTTGCAGAAGAAGATATCTACTTAAAATTAGATGTAGATAATCCTGATGCTGCACAAAATACTAGTTCAGATTTTGATGAAGTGTTATTTGATAAGAACAGTTTAGTTATCAAAAAAGGAGAATATTCAACATTTACAAAATTTTCCCCTAGACCAAACTTGGGAGATTTTACATCTGAAGATCAGCAAATATTTCAAATGTTTGTTTCTGTAGATAATTATCTTGCCAGAGGAGATACTTTTACCATTATCCATGAAGAAATTGGAGGATTGGAAGGTGAGGGTCCTTCAGTTACAGAAGTAGTACCATTTTTGACAACAGGTAAAAAAGAGATTATAGGAGTCACATATTTTGAAACATCTCAGACAGTATCAAAAAGAATTGGTGAAACCAGTCAAAGAGAGATGGTAACTATAGAGGGTTTACCAGTATCTGCATCAAGTGATTATGAATTAAACATTTCATCATCTGAAGAAAATTCAGTCAATCCAATAAATTCGATAATGCCAAAAGGAGATAATTCAATTATTTTAATGGGGGAAACTGGAACAGTTGTACCTGAAACAGATATCGAAATATACGTTACAGACAATGATGGAATTAAAACAATTACAGCCTTACCAAATGGTCCTTTGGAAGATGACATTAGTTTAGTTATCGAATCTTTAATTCCAATGATATTAGTTGGTGAAAAATTTCCACTGGCAGCTTATTTGTTAGAAGAAGAAAGTGAGGATACAGAGACCATAACAACAGATGATGATGAGGATGAGATAAATCCAAGAATAGGACCAACTATGTTTATAGAAAATGGGATTTTGACTTTTGATGCAAATGAATTTGTGGATGTTGAATCTGTAAATATTAGTAAAAATCAAGAATTTTCATTAACATATCCTATGATTGAAGAAGTGGGAAACACAGTATTGAATGGGCAAATAGGAGAATTTGAGGGAAGTATGGAATTAACAAGTCATACTACTGATCCTACACAAATGTATCTAGGATATATTGACAATATTTTAATCACAAATGGCAATTTAGCTACAGTTCAACTGCTAGATTCTGTTGGTAATCCAGTATATGCAAAAGAAGACACTACAATACAGTTGGTATCTAATAATCAAGCAGTCTTAAAAACACCTGATCAAATCATGATTAAGGAAGGAGAATATTTTAACACATTTGAATTAGAATCATTGGCAGAAGGAACAGTGGAGTTGGCAATATTGTCTGAAAACTTGCCATTATCAAAATATGATCTAAACATTATTGATTTGACTCCTAGTTTAGCATTAAATCTGTTAGGAGGTATGAATTGGAATGAGAGAATAGAGGCAAAATTGTCCGTTACTATTCCAGAAATTGAGACGTCACTTTCAGGATTTAAAGTTGATTGGACTACAGATGGAGGGGAAGTAAAATCAATGGAAGAAGTAACCAATAGCGAAGGAATTGCTACACTAAACATTATTGCAAATGATAAAGAAACCGTAAAGATTTCTGCCACAGTTTCAGGAAATGGACTAGAATCAGCAGTAGCAGAAAAAACAGTTCAAATTTTAAATAAACCAGATATAGTGGATTCTCCTGAAATTGAATCAGTTGAAGAATCACCACTTCTAGAAGTAGATATTGATTTTACTTTAATTGGATTAATAATTATTCCAATTGCAATTGTTGCAGCACTAATATTTCTAAAGCGTACAGATAGATTAGATTCAATAACAGAAAAATTACCTGGTGGAGGTTTAGATATAGGCGACAGGATTGAAGAAATTAAAGAAAAAATTTCAGACATTAAAGACAGATAAAACAAATGGAAAAAATATGACTGAATATAAAAAAAATATTTTCTTAATCTATTTCAAATAGAATTTTAGGTAAAGAAACTAGTATGTCAGAAATCTTATTTGATTTTCAAATTGCAGGAGTTATTTTAGCTCTAATTATGTTGGTTTTGGGATCAATTATAGATATTTGGAAGAGAGAAATTCATGATTTGTATTGGATAGGATTTGGGGGTGCAGGAATTGTACTAGCATTACTAAATCCAGATATAATTACACAGTTGTTGTCAATAGGATTTGCATTAATTATTGCGCCTTTTGTAATTATTGTTTGGAGAATAGGATTGTTTGGGGGTGCAGATGCATTTGCATTAATTGCACTAGCAGTAATTGCTCCAATGGCTACATTTAGTGACAATCCAACATCTCCATTTACAACACTTTCAAACGCAGCATTGTTATTTGTAATTCCATTTTTGTTTAATCTAATCAGAAATGCAGTTTCACAGATTAGAGGAAATAATATTTTTGAAGGATTTGATGAGCCCACATACAAAAAAGTGATTGCGTCATTTATGGGATACAAATCAAAAAATCCAAAATTTGCATTCAGTATTGAAAAAACTGAAGAAGGCAAGAAAAAATTAGATTTGGCAATCCATCATGCTGAAGATCAAGAATTTTGTACAACTCCAAATACCTGGATAACTCCTGGAATTCCATATTTGCTGCTAATTACTGGAGGATTCCTGATTCAATTAATCTATGGAGATATCATTTTGAGTCAATTTCTAGGCTCATTTTAAGAAGAATTGAGGATCTGTAACATTCAAGAACATACACTCTCTTATGTTATAATTTAATGTTACAAATTCAAATGAGTATTAGTGAAGCTGCCGAAGAAGGGATGTTTCAAACAGATTCCCCAATTCAAGAACTAACCAGAATGCTTGTAAGATATGATTTAACGCCTAATCAGGCCAAAGTATACTTGTTTTTGAGTAAAATTGGAGTAAAGACAGCTTCTGAAATCTCAAAGGCACTTAAA
>JBFIEJ010000103.1:0-3701 GCA_041603475.1 Candidatus Nitrosopumilus sp.
AGATACTGCAGTTAGAACACAACAAAGTGGTTACATGCAGCGTAGATTGATTAATGCTTTAGAACACATTAGATTAGAATATGATGGAACTGTAAGAGATCCACATGGACACATCGTTCAATTCCTCTATGGTGAAGATGGGATAGATGTAGCAAAAAGTGATCATGGTGAAGCATTTAACGCAAGTAGATTAGCAGAATCTCAGACCATTGTTGATTCTGGAAAGAAAGCTACTAAAGAAGAAATTGATACTCTTGCAAAAAAATACACTAAAACATTCAATCCTAGATTGACCTCATTAGTAATTGATGCATTACATGAATCCAATCTTAGTAAAGACGGAATAGAGGCAGTATGCAAAAAGGGACTTTCACTTTATAATAATGCACAAGTAGAGCCAGGACAAGCAGTAGGAATTATCACCGCACAATCCATTGGTGAACCTGGTACACAGATGACATTGAGAACATTCCACTTTGCAGGAATTAAAGAGCGTAACGTAACATTGGGTCTTCCAAGATTGATTGAATTAGTAGATGCAAGAAAGAAACCAGTTACACCTACAATGGATATTTACCTTGATGATGAATCGAAGAAATCAAGAGAAAAGGCAATAGAGGTTGCAAGAAATGTTCTACAAACTAAAGTAAGTGCTTTGATCTCTACTAGTGAAACCGATTATTCTACAGAAATTAAATTAATTTTGAGTGAAAATAGACTCAGAGAGAGGGGCTGCTCTATAGGAGAAGTTGAAGCAGCACTTGGATCAAATAAGAAATTTAAGATGGAAACAACAGGTGAATTGATCACTCTAAAACTTGTAGATGAGGCTGATACTGCAACAGTCATTGCAATTAGAAATAAGGTTCTCAATACAACAGTCAAAGGAGTTCCAGATATTGAACGTGTTACTTTGGTTCAAAAAGATTCAGAGTGGGTAATTCAAACAACAGGTTCAAACATTGCCAAAGTACTTGAGGTCAAAGGAATTGATAAACGCAATGTCCGAACAAATAATGTCTTTGAAATTGCAGGAACTTTGGGAATCGAAGCTGCAAGAAATGCTTTGATAAATGAACTTAATACGACTCTGGAAGATCAAGGATTAGAAGTTGATAATAGATACATTATGTTGGTATCTGACTTGATGTGTTCTAGAGGATATATGCAACAGATTGGTAGACATGGAATTGCAGGTACTAAAGATAGTGTTCTTGCAAGAGCTGCATTTGAAATTACAGTTCCAACTATTGCTCATGCTGCACTAGGTGGAGAAATTGAACAATTGAAAGGAATTACTGAAAACGTAATTGTTGGAAGCAATATTCCAATTGGAAGTGGTACTGTTGATCTATACATGCAAGTAAGCAAGAAAAAATGAGGAAGAAAAATAAAACTGGATTATAATTATGGCCGATGAAATATCAACACTAATGAATAATAGTAAAGACAAAGTAGTCTTACTCAGATTAAGAAATACCCGAACTGTTCAGGGAGTTCTTAAGGACTTTGATATTCACATGAATTTGACTTTAGAAAATGCAGAAGACATCTCTGATGAAAAAACTGAAAAGCTTGGAACTGTATTACTTCGAGGCGATAATATTTTAGCCGTATCACTTCCTAAAGACGAATCTTAGAATTCATTACTCAAACATTAAATTCGATATTTGGTAATTTTTCTTATGTATCTGTTTATTTTATTACCATTGATCCTTCTTCCGGCATTTGGAGAATCCATTCCTAACTATGATAAACCATATTCTCCGATATTTACTGACAAACCAATCTACACATGGACTGACAAAGTAAAAATGAAAATTATTGCACCAAGCTGGAATAGTGATAAATTTCTAATTAATTCAATTGGAGGAGACAATGATCACCCAATAAAAATTTCTACACGTGAGCATTCTTTAGAACCTTATCGTTTTACTGAAACAGATGTGAATTCTGGAATTTTCACTTCTGAAATCATCCTTACTGGTTTTTTACATGATGCTGATGGCGATGGGAGAATTGATACAACTCCAAGAACATTTGGCAGTGGACCAACAAGTGGGTTTTTAGAAGTCAATAGAGATTCTGCAATAACTATTTCATTTGAATTTGCAGATGGTGTAATTTTAACAAAATCTATTCCAGTTACTTGGACCATTGGAAATATACAGTTTGCAAAAGAAATTTTCTTCACAAAAGACTCGGTTGTAATCTATGTGAATGATATTGATATGAATCTGAATCCAGAAGCCCTTGATCAAATCCCAATACGTGTATCTTCTGATTCAGATGTTGCTGGAATTGAAGTAAGTGCTATAGAGACATCTGAAAGTTCTGGCTCTTTTGTAGCCACATTCTCTCCTTCACAAACTTCCCCTTCAAGTGGAAATAGGTTGTATTCTGAAATTGGAGATAATCTGTATGCAAAATACAGTGATCACACTTTACCAAAACCCTATTCAATAAATGATAATCTAGTAATTGAAACAATTGCAAGATTTGATTCATCTGTACCTGCCGTTGAGAGGCTACAGAACTCACAAATTATTTTATCTGATAGCTTTGGAAACCCTTTGGATAGATTATTGCCAAATCAACAAGTGCAAATTGTTGGAAGTATTGAAAATGACAAGGACTTTTCGCAAAAATTTGTTTATGTATTTCAAGTAAAAAATTCTGAAAACTATATTGAATCTATTTCTTGGATTCAAGGTGAAATATCTCCAAAACAAAATCTGAACGTGTCACAATCGTGGAATCCTGAAAAATCTGGAAACTATGAGATAGAAACGTTCGTGTGGACATCGCTTAGCAATCCAAATGCTCTATCTTCTCCAATTACTACAAAGATCACAATTGAATGAAAAGTATAATTTCTACGTGATTATTAAATAGAAAATTATGTTTTTACCAATGTGTTAGGATATTTACTTGGAATTACCTTAGTGTTAACTGCATTATCGCCGGTTGTTTTTGCAGATGTTTTTGCAGAGCCATTCACAGTAGATCTTGATAAGACCCAATACTATACCGGTGATTCTCTTACTATATCGGGTAAAATACTTGATTTTGGAATGCCTGTAATTGCTATGAGTATCTATGACCCTGATGGAAAGATTCTGTCGGCAAATAATATAGAAATTTCCTCTGAACACACCTTTTCTAAAACTGTACATCTGAATTCCCCCTTTTATGAAAAACCTGGAGAATATAAAATAAAATTAGATTATGGCCAAATTTCTGAAAATCATTTTTTTAATATTGGTGATGATTTTTCTGAACCTGATATTTTCATTGAAGATGTTCTTGAACCTGAAATCATTTTACTTTACACTGAGAAAAACCACTACACTAACAATGATGTAATTAAAATCACTGGACTCGTTTCTACATTTGAATCCCCCACTGCACTAATTGGAATTTACGATCCTTTTGGAATGCCTGCTGGATTTTACTTTGGTGACATTGATTCCAATCTTGAATTTTCTACAAGCTTTCTAGTAAAATCTGGAGTCAATTTTAGAGTTGACGGTACATATTCAATAAAAGCTCATTATGCTGAATCTGAAATTACTTCATATTTTGATTACTATGAACATCTAGAACCCATAATTGACGAAACTATTGACGAAACTATTGACGAAACTATTGACGAAACTATTGACGAAACTATTGACGAAACTATTGACGAAACTATTGAC
>JBFIEJ010000104.1:0-3676 GCA_041603475.1 Candidatus Nitrosopumilus sp.
AATTGTACCAGGTCCTCTTGTTAGAACTTGATAATCACCAGCAACTGGTGCAGCAGTAGTATAGTTGTACACTGTACCACCGATTCTTACTTCACTGAGAGTAAGTTTACCTACACTGTTACTTTGTAGATATACTGCTATATCTTCACCTACTACAAGACCATTTCCTGCAGTATTTCCTGCAGCAAATACAGTACCATCATGATTTAACAGAGTACTACCATCTGAGGCATCATAACCGGTGAATTTTACAGATTCGATGTTGGGTGAACCACTGATTTGAGCAGAACTAAAGAATCCTTGTGAGAACACAAAGACAATACTTCCACCAACGACTGCGATTGCCACCAAAAGAAGTGTTGCTATAACTGGAGCAACTGCTCTTCTTGAAGTCAATTTGTTTTGTTTTGACTGTAGTTTTGTCATTTCTGAATTTATGAATGATAAAAAAGATGTTAAAGAGATCTTTGTTCAAAATGGACTACAATTAATCAGTGTGTGCGTATGTTTTTAAAAATGAACAAAAAACTACCCATCGACTTGTAGTACAATTTCATTTAGTGGTCCAATAGAGAATCCAGAATCAGTTGTTCCTTGAGCTAATACATACATAACAAAGAGTTCATCTACAGAAATATTTGGAGCTCGAGCAGTAAATGTAATTCTATCTGCAGTATTACTAGCATCCCCCAATAGACTACTTGTAACACCAATTATTTGATGAGAGCCATCACCAAATTGTGTTAGTGTGGGAGTGCCAACAAATCCATCATCACTAATAATTGAAACTTCTGTCCAATCTTTTGGCACATTAATTATTAATCGTGCACCAGAATTGATGTAAGTGGCAGCATCAGAGTCCATATCTGCAAAAATAATATCAAAAGTCTGAACACTGTCAGGAATGATTCCTATTCTTGTAGATTCAATATTTCCATCATCTCTAGGATTAATAATATCATCAGTCAAATACACATTAACCAATGACGATGTAGTGCCAGACATGGTTGATTGATAACCAGATTTTCCAAATGAACCCAAAGTTGTAAAAACAGACCCCTGTACTACAACTGATTCTAACGATGCGCTTCCAGAGGGTTTTCCAGGTTCAATTTGAGTTAAAAATGCTTGAGTAGAATTAGCAGGAATGATTACAGGTGTTGAACTTTGCCACATAATGGCATTCTCAGAGGGGCATGACCAATTAGGATCAGCACCTAAAACTGGTGCAATAGGATTGAAATTACACGTGCCTCCACCTCTATCAAACAGTTTATCATTATTTTGAGCACCTGGAGCAAACGCAGTAATAATCAACTTGCTAATTTCCATATTTGCATTAATTGGATTTACAACATTAATTCCCCATGTGGCTTGTGCTTCAACAGATTTGCCTTGAGATGACGGAATAATAAAAAATAGTTGAGGTCTTGCAAGTAAATCGTCATTCACAATATCAGGATCAGTTCCACCAGCACCTTCACCAGCAGCTCGCAATAGACTTGAATCAGACACAATGTTACTGGAGACATCATCTATACCAAATAGATCACCTCTTGCAATTGCAGAAAAAACAATATCATCTCCACTATTTCCATTAATTTGATAATCCCAGGAGAAAAGAACAGATTCTCCAGGATTCAAATTTACTAATGATGGAGTATGGGAAGAAGATGCAATAACAGTAGCACTTCCTCCTAATGGTTGCATCTCAGGTTCAATATTTTGAACTAATTCATCACCAGTGTTTGTTACAAGCATAGCAACTGTGACGTTTTTACCAAGAACAACATCTGGAGGATCAGTAACTAATTCAGCACGTAATCCAGATGAACCAACAACACCTAAAGCAAATTCAGTATTTTTTATAGTTCCATAAGAGGAGACGACTTTAACATCATACACATCAGGAACCATTTCAAGTGTCTGTGATGAAATGACATTTGTTGTAAATCCAGATGGCACAAAGGCATCATCATAATTTACTTCATATCTGGTAGCAGGTTGATCAGGTAATGTCTTATTTGTAATCCAAATACTAGTGATTTCAACTGGGTTTTGTCCTTTATTATTTACACTGACATTTAGTAGATTATTTCCATCTGCAGATACTAAAACTCCAAACTGCTCTTGTTGTTTTTTGATTTCAACATCGGAGACAATTCTCTGAGTTGTAACAATATCGGTTTGAGCATCAAGGGCTAAACTCAATACAGAAAATCCGGCAATCATCAATACTGTAAAAAATAATGCCCCTACAACTGAGGATAGTCCACGCCTATTTTGAGGGAAAAAGATGATTTTTCTAGGAATTATCGTGCATCACCGCTCTCAATTAAAAATTCAACAAGATGTGATGCCCCTGTATTCAAATGAACCAAAATTCCCTTATTCAGTTGAATGTCAGGGTTTACAGAATCTAATTTAATCAAGATATTTACAATTTGTCCACTAGGAATTTCGTTGGATTCACTTTGACGTGCAGGTGTCCCCATAGGAATTATTGAAAACTTTCCATCTCCAGGAAATTGACCAGATGCTAAATCTAACAAGTCACCTGAAGTAGATGAATCCCAAGGATATGTAGAACTATTAATTGCAATGTTATGTAAAAAGATAGAATCAATTCCATTGTTTTGAATTTGCAATACAATAAATTCAGTACCTCCCAATGCCGGAGTCGTATCAGGATTTGCACCACATGACACACGACATAAAAATGAATTTGTAAGATTATCAGCTTCTGTTAGAGTTAAGAGATTTTGAGAGTCCCGAGTATCATAGGCAAGAAGTAATAGATTTAATGATGATGAATCTAACGTGGAAACTGTTCCAAGATTTCCAGAAATAAATGCATCATTCATAAAATAAGTCAGTGTACTAGCTCCTGTGACAGTTACTGCCATTAACATCATTGTACTAATAACATCAGCAACACCACGTCTTTTAATCAGACGGGAATTTTTTTTCTTTTTTTCTACAAGATTTTTCTGCATCAAATTCACCATCTTCATGTTATGTGTTAAATGGACTAGCTACAGTTGTGATGAAGTTACCTTTAGTTGTCGTTAAAGAAATTTTATATTCAGAATCAACGTAATAGGGGTCATTCCAAGTTTGTGATCCAACAGTTAAGATTATTTCAGAATCATCTAAATTATCAATTACAATTTGTTTGCTATCCTTTATTGGCACGGATTTTTCAACATCAACCCAATTTGCGATAATTTCTTGAGTATCAATCTTGAGAATAGTGATATTTGAAATAGTTGATTCAACTGTCCCTATATTTGCTAAATTAATTGAGATATCATCAGTGTTTGGCTCAAATCGTACATGCTCAAAAATTATGTCTTCGCGATGAATTTGATTTTTTGATTTTTCATGAAATGACAGGTCATATGTGAATGCACTAATACTGTCCATTCCATTAAACAAAATCACAGATCCAACTGAACTAACTATGCCTAAAATGACAATACTGCCCATTACCTGGCTTACTGCATGTCGTTTTTTTAGAAAAGGTCGAGAAGGGACATTTCTCACTATTTACCACCATTCTTTGAATACCACTCAGAAACGAATACCTCAACATGAGATATTATTTGAGAGAAATCAGGCTCTGCGATCAAATGAATTCCATAATGATCTGCAAGATTATCTACCCCATCATTAA
>JBFIEJ010000105.1:0-3590 GCA_041603475.1 Candidatus Nitrosopumilus sp.
AATTTTAAAGATTTAGAAATTTTTTATGTTACTTTGATGGCGTATTTGCCTTTTTGAGTAATACCAAGTGTTTTTGAAATTTCTGAATTTGTTGGATCAACTACAAGTACAATTCCATTCCAATCTGGTGTTAGATCTGATGATTTACAAACAGGACAAACTTTTCCTGTAGTTACAAATTTGCATTTTCTGCAAGCCATCTCTCGTGCCATCTTAACTTGCCTCTACTTTAGCTTCTTTTGCAGGTTCTTCTGAACCCCCACTTGCTTTCTTTATCTCTTCTTCAATCCATGCATCTGCTCCTAGGAATGGTTGTCTACAAGTAATTCCAATCTTTCCCATTGCAGCAGCTTTACCTAATGATACTGCAGTGATTCTTGCACGGAGTGTTGAACCGACTTTGAGTGTTCTACCACTTTGATTAGCTAATATCATTCCAGATTTTACATCACTCTTTAGATAATCATCCATGACTTGTGACAAGTGAAGTAAAGCATCAGTTGGTCCAATTCTTACAAATGCACCAAAGTCTGTAATATCGACAATTTCTCCTTGAACGATCTCTTGTAATTTTGGATAAAACGTCAAAGCTTCAAATTCTACTTTATGGAATGTACCTCCATCACCTGCAATCATTTTTCCCATTTCATCAACTTTGGCATCTAAAATCATAATTATGTATCCCAAATCTGCATTGATCATACTTTCGTACTTTTCTTTTAGAATATTTACTGCCGCCTTTTTGAGTGTGGTTCCAAACAAGCTAGGAGGAATCCTTACAACATCAACTAGGGTAGATATAGAAAACAACTGTGCTGTTTTTCTTGAATTTCAATTTATGAATCTTTGGGTAATTTGGGCTTAAAATTCCAAAGATTTTGGTAATTTTTCAAATAAATGATAATTTCTTTTGCTCTGTAACTTATGTTTAAATAATGTAGACTGACTTTTTGACGCAATGGTTGGAATAGATCAAGTTCTTGAAAAACTAAGTACTGTCATTGATCCTGATTTGAAAAAAGATATTGTCTCAATGGGTATGATTAAGGATTTAGAACTAAATGATGGTAACCTGAAATTTACATTGGAACTTACTACTCCTGCATGTCCTTTCAACGTGGAGATAGAAGATGATGTCAGAAAGGCAATTGCTGAGCTGTCTGACTTGAAAAATTTTGATATGAATGTAACTGCCAAAGTAATGGAGGGACGTTCACTTGATGCTGATACTGGAATGGCAACTGTCAAAAACATCATCGGTGTTGCAAGTGGAAAAGGTGGAGTAGGAAAATCTACTGTTTCATTGAACTTGGCTTTGGCATTATCTCAAACAGGAGCTAAAGTTGGTTTACTTGATGCAGATATCTATGGTCCTAGCATTCCTTTGATGCTTGGAATGAAAGATGGATTTATGGAAGTAGAAGACAATAAACTCCAACCAGCAAAATCAAATGGATTACAAGTAGTATCTTTTGGTTTTTTTGCAGAACAATCTCACCAAGCAGCAATTTATCGTGGTCCTATTATCTCTGGAATTTTAAAACAATTTTTAGTTGATACTAATTGGTCTGATCTGGATTATCTTATTGTGGACCTTCCACCAGGAACTGGTGATATTCCATTAACATTGGCACAAACAATTCCAATTACTGGAATTCTTGTAGTGACAACTCCTCAAGATGTTGCAAGTAATGTTGCAGTAAAAGCAATTGGAATGTTTGAGAAACTAAATGTTCCAATCATTGGTGTTGTTGAGAACATGAGTCATTTTATTTGTCCCAAGTGTGATGAAAAACACTACATCTTCGGTGATGGTGGTGCAAAAAAGATCAGTGACCAATTCAAAATTCCTTTCTTGGGTGAAATTCCATTAAATTCAGGAATCATGTCCGGCTCTGATCTAGGAAAACCAATCATGATTACAAACCCTGATTCTCCAAGTGCAATTGCATTTAGAACAAGTGCAAAAAATATTGCAGCTCAATGTAGTATTCTTGCAGCAAAAATGCAAGAAGAGATAGCAGCAGAAAATTCTGGAGAACCTGCACCTGAGGCAAGTACTAGTTAGAGATTCCTGTGAAATTACCTGATTCACTTAGAGAGCAACTGAAAATTCCTTTAGGGATACTTTTACCTGAAAATCAAGTTGATAAAAAAAACGTCAAAGAATTCTTATCAGATGATTCGTATCTGATTACAGTAGGTGATAGAACTACTGAGAAGATGATTGATTTTGAGTTGATACCCTCTTTACAAATAATAGATGGCCAAGAAAAAAGAAAAAAAAGAGAACCGCCAAAACTGCAAAATGCTACAGAACTAATTATTGATAATCCTGCAGCAGAAATTACTCCTCAAAGTATTGATTTGATAAAAAAAGCATTTACAATGAAATCTCCTGTGAGAATCACCGTAAATGGAGAAGAAGATCTTTTGGTACTTCCAGTATGCATTCATGCTCCAGATAATTCTGTAGTTATGTATGGTCAACCCAATGAAGGACTAGTTATTACTAGAATTACTCCAGAAATTAGAAATAAAGCACAAGCACTACTTGACTTAATGGAATAATTGGGGTGTGATGAGACGGTGGCTGTATGATTAATGATTACTCTACTAAAACCTCTGACCCTATTAATTCATTATTTTAAAGAATCAAAATCAACCAAATCTCTTATAACATTTGACATTTCAAGATAAACACAGTTTCTTTGATGTAGTTTTGTGAAACTAGACCCTGATGTAAAATTATTAATTTTAGAAAAAGTTGGAATTTACTCAAATAGGTTTTCTATACCTGAGCCCCAGATACTGTTGAGCACAAAAGAAGTACTTGATGCTCCCAAAGAAATGACTGAAGGCAGGAGAACATCTGCCTACAAATATTTTGGAGTCTCCTACTTGCAACATAATCTGATCTTCATCAATGTGAGAAAGATCCCAGATGAGAAAACTTTGGAGAATACAATTGTTCATGAATTGATCCATATGAGATTTCCATATCTTGCACATGGTAAAAGATTCAACAAATTGGTAAGACAAGGACTAAGAGGAAAATCATTTTTGCCATACAGAAAAAGAAGTAAAATTTCCGCTATTTGATTTATATTTCCCAGAAATGGGCAAGCTCAGTATAGCATGGAAATCTCAGAAATTCTGCCATTTATTGCAGGAATTGCATCATTTTTAGTTGCTGGGGGTTTAGTTGCATGGATTTCAAAACAACCTGCTGGTACACAAGAGATGATGGATATCTCAAATGCAGTAAAGGAAGGTGCTGCAGCATTTCTAAAAAGAGAGATGAAAATTATTGTTCCAGTTGCAATAGCATTATCATTAATTATCGCAATATTTTTGCAACCCTCAAATGGAATTGCATTTGCTGTAGGTGCAGCATTATCTGCAGTGGCAGGAATTATTTCACTTAAAATTACAGTAAAGGCAGCAGTCAGAGCTGCTAATCTAAGCAGTAGCGGACTTGGCAAGACATTTGCAATGGCATTTAGAGGTGGGGCTACAGTTGGTTTGGCAGTACCTGCAATGGCACTTTTGGCAATTACTGGTCTTTATGTAATTTATCCTGACCCAAT
>JBFIEJ010000106.1:0-3460 GCA_041603475.1 Candidatus Nitrosopumilus sp.
TAAAATATCTTCTTCAGCAACTACTGGAATTCCTAACGAGTCAACTAGTTGTACTATTGCATATCCTTTAGCTGCATTATAGCTGTTAAATGAATCTGGAATTACAGTTAGCTGAATTTCTAATGGTCCCTCTGGCTCTAGTACCGATACAATTTGACTCACTTTTTTCATTCCTTCAGTTTCTGCAAAAATTATTGCATCCCCAGATCCTGTTATTTCAAATTCTGTAATGGCAAAATATTCTCCTTCTTTTATTACAATTTCTGAATTTTCTAATTTAATCACGTCTCTATTTGGTGTTTCAACTCTAACAATGACGTCTTCATTTGCTAATACTGGCAATCCTCCAGTGGTTGTTAATTCAATTCCAACAAATCCGCGTTTCTGTCCGTCAACAGCAAATTCTTCAGGAGTCACTTTCATTAAAATTTGAGTTGGATGATTATTGTTGTTGAATACTTCAACTGTAATTTCCTTAGATGAAAATCCAGGAGCCGCCAAAGCAATGGTGGTAATCCCAGGTTCTATTGCCTTGATTTTTATATTTTTAATATATTTTTCAGTATCTTCTTCCACTTCAAGAATTTGAATGACATCGGTATCTGAACTTATTACTTTGAGATCTGTAATTGTTCTAGGTACCATCTTTTCATTAGAAATTACATAAACCTGCAAATCTCCAAATGTATTTTCTAGTAATTTTTCTGGGAGTAATTTATATCCAAATTCGGATGTTGTTTGGGCATTTGCAGGTATGAACAAACTACCCATCATTAGTGAGATAAGAAATATGGCCTTTAACACAGCATTTCTCTTAATTTTTTGGATATATTGACCAGTATGAAACATTACAATACATACAATTATCCGCCAAATACTGATCCAACACTAAACAATTTCAACTGAATGATCATTATTGCCCCCAGTGAAATTGCCACTAAAAATAGAGAATACATGAATCCTCCCGTATAGTTTCCTGTAGTAATTTTACCTAGAAATAGCCCTGCAATCCATGATTGTATCAAAATTGATAATCCTAACAATTTGAATCGGGATTGAGCATCTGCATCCAAAATCAATCTTTTTGCATCATCTGTTTCTAATTGGCCCCCTAAACTGGTTAGTGAGTCAATTACCAGCAATGTTGTAAATCCTGTAATTGCTATTAACATAAAACCTACCATGACATATGGTTTTAGCATTTCACGTTTTGTAGTTTCTATATTTCTCATCTTTTCTGAAACTCCAGCTAAAGTGATCAGTGTATTTACATTTCCTCCACCAGCTGAAATTATTTCAAATAATACTTTGAAATTAATCAAAATCTGAAAATCACTAGTTTCTTTTTTAATAAATTTGAAAATATCATTTAATGTCATTCCCCATTCAAGTTTATTTGCTACTCCATTAGCAACTGGGTTGAATAATCCAAAATCTTTTCTTTTTGCTGTCCTTATGACACACTTTTCTGGACCCAATCCAGCTTTTCTTGCCTCTGCAACATCTCTCATTATTTGAGAAGTAGCAGCTTCTGCATCCAATGAAAATTTGTATCTATTTTTAAATTTCATTGCAGGCCATATTGTTGATACAATTAATGCACCACCTAAAATATACAAATTATATCCTGGGAATAAATTCAAATAATTGATTACTGATGCCATTACAATTCCTGGAATTCCAAATGCTAGAATTTTTTTCCAATCCATTTCACTGATTTTAGCTCTATTCAATTTACGTGCAAGAAGCAAAAACAATGTTGTAACTACTGGAGGCATCATAATGACCAAATAAAGAGGATCAATATCATCAGGTCCTGGGGGTGTTCCTACTCCTCCAGTTGATGTGGCAGTAACTATGATGTATATTGCCAAAATGACTATTTGCATAGTCATGTATGTTTCAACTAGTGTTTGCACTTTGTTTGCAGATTCTTTTTGTTGGCTTTCATAAACCTCAAAAGCACTATCCATTTTTGATTTAAGATAACTTACAACATCTCCGCCACTTTGAATTGATGAGACCCATCCACTAAGAAATTCACCAAAATTTGATATACCTCTCTCTTTTGTTTCAGCCATTACAACTAGTGGATCTTTGCCAAGTATGTCGATTTTTTTTAAAATTTTGATGGATTCAATTCTAACATTTGGAAGCAAATCTAAATCTCTGATTTTTGTAAATATTGTATACGGTCCAAACCCACTTGTTGCCAATAGAGTTACAATGGTAATGAAAAATGGTAATTCTGCCTCTATTTTTTTATTGGATTTCTTTTTTTTATCCTGATCCTCAAATTTTTTAATAAATGACATTCTAGACCCCAAATTCTATTTCTTTCATTAGGGCATCTGGATCTCGATAATATTTTCCAACTGTCTCTGCAACTTTGTCATATCTTCTAATTCCTCTTTGGACGAGCCATTTTAGAACGGTCTCTCTTCTTTTTAGTTCTTCAAAAAGTTCATCCATACTTCTTCCTGTCTGCTCTGAAATTCTATGAAGCATTTCACTGTCTTCTAATGCCGGAGTAAAATAATCTGATTTTGGACTCCACTTGAATGCATCATGATATGTATTGGCGTCTTTGATCTCTTGAACTGAGATTGCTTTTCTAACTCCTTTTCCATCAGCACCTTTTACTCTTCTAATTACAATTGCACAGTTCATCAAGGCCATATATGATGCTGGTATATCCATTGGTTTTTGCTGCAATCTTTTACTTGCTGATTCTAAACTATCTGCGTGCATGGTACACAATCCTCCGTGGCCTGTTGCCATAGCTTGGAACATTACATATGCTTCAGAACCTCTAATTTCTCCTACTATGATATAATCTGGTCTGTGTCTTACACCTGATTTGATCAAATCATACAATCCGATTTCACCTTCTCCTTCACTACCAAATCCTGTTCTTGAAATTAGACTAAACCAGTTTTCATGTTTGATGTTAATCTCTGAGACATCTTCAACTGAAAATATTTTGTAATCTGGATTGATCAAACCAGTAATTGCATTGAGAATTGTAGTCTTACCACTACCTGTAGAACCAATAACCATAATGGACATTTTTGATTCCATTAGTAACCACATGTATGCTGCAATTTCAGTACTAATTGTTCCAAATCCTATCAAATCTACAATTGAATATGGATCCTGTTTGAACTTTCTAATTGTAAAGCTTGTTCCTTTTGGTGTAACTTCTTTTTGGTATAGAACTGAAATTCTGTGATTTCCTTGCAAAGCTAAATCTGAAATTGGATAAGCTGAACTGATGTGTTTTCCTGCTCTGAAAACAATTCTTGATACAAATGAATTTAGTTTTTCATCTTGATATGAGACATTACATGGAATGCTGTCATATTTTCTGTGCCAAACATAAATTGGGGCATTGATTCCACTACAACTTACGTCCTCTATGTTTGGGTCTTGCATGATTGGATCAATTTCCCCAAATCCA
>JBFIEJ010000107.1:0-3428 GCA_041603475.1 Candidatus Nitrosopumilus sp.
ATCTTTTGCTCAAGATTCAAAGTTTTATCACTTTAAGATTTGTTGAAGCAAGATAATCAAGTACTTTTTGCTTGTGAGTTCCAAGACCGCGCCAATCCAATAGCGCCGTTTTAGCATCAGTGTTTTTTGAAATAATATGATCAAACAAAGATTGGTCAAGATCATCTAGGGCATGTTTTGGAATAACTGTTCCAAGGGAATGTTCTCCTTCAAGTAATTCATTAGTGAATTTTGATGGGTAGTGAGTACCACCAAAGCAGATTGCAACAGGATATTTTTTGATCGGAGAAATCATTACTTTATGAACGAATGTCGCTACTGAATTGCATAGAGATTCATCATTCCATTGTTTTTCAGTTGTGCCAATTTCTATAAACATAGATGGTTTTGTCAGACCAGTTGGACCATGATGAGTTGCTTCAATGGTAATTTGAAATTCAGAAAAATCTGATTGGTTTTCCTTTAATGTTTTAAGATATGTTTTTTGAAGATGTGGATGTGGAATGGCAACTTCTCTATCATGTCCACCAAACTTTGCTTCTGAGAAATTTCCAGTACTATGACAAGTTAAAGCCAAAACACCAGATTCTGCAGCATGTTTTGAGAGAAACACAAAACCATCATAATCATATTTTTCCTCTAACCAATCAGCCGAAATTGATGGAGTTGGAATAATTACCAAGTCATAATGTGAACCACGAAAAATATCATTTTTTAGAGTCATATCTTTTGAAAGAAATTTTGCCATATTGTAACCTGCAGGGTCATCCCGGTAAGCAACTAGCAGTTCCATGAGATAAGAGATATAAGGACACCTTATTAATTTCCAGCAATGAATCCAAGGCAGACTTTGAAAAACATGGCAAACACTATGAAAATGGCCAAAAAACCAGACAAGGATGAATATCAACAGCATCTCAGATTGGTTCTATTGGGAATTGCAGGTGTAGGAGCTATAGGGTTTACAATACAGTTTGTCTTTTCAGTGATTACATTTGGTAGGTAAAATTGTCAGAGGAAATAAAATCACATTTGTTTGCCATTAGAACCACCGGAGGACAAGAAAAGGTCGTAATGAGATTATTAGAAGCTAAAGCAAATTCAAATCAAATTAACATTCAATCAGTTTTGTTAGTTGACAATCTAAAAGGATATGTCGTAATAGAGGCTATCAATCCAAGTGATGCTTACATGGCAGTAGAAGGTGTAAGACACATTCGTGGTCAATTAAGAGGAGAATTAGAATTCAAGGATATAGAAGGTTACCTTATCAAGAAATCAACAGTATCACAATTAGCAGTAGATAATGTAGTAGAGATTACTGGAGGCCCATTCAAAGGAATGAAAGCAACAATTACAAGAATTGATGTAGAGAAAGAAGAGGCAACAGTAGTTTTACTAGATGCATCATATCAATTGCCAGTAACAGTTGATGCCAACTACCTAAAGTTATCAAGTGAGGCTTAGGAAGGATTAAATTTTCATTTTGAGTTGAGAAAATATGGGAGAACAAAAAGTATCATCACTTGTAACTGGAGGAGCAGCTTCTGCAGGTCCACCATTAGGTCCAGCATTAGGTCCACTAGGCGTAAACATTATGGAAGTAATCAATTCTATCAATGAAAAAACTAAAGATTTTGAGGGAATGAAAGTTCCAGTTACAGTAATAGTTGATAGCGATACTAAAAAGTACGATATTGAAATTGGAATTCCATCTGCAGCCGCATTAATTATGAAAGAAGCAGGAATTCAGAAAGGTTCAGGTGCTTCTGGAACAGAATGGGCAGGAGATGTAACAATGGATTCCATTCTAAAAGTAGCAAATACAAAATTAGAAAAATCATATGCATCATCAATCAAATCAGTTGCCAAAACAATTATTGGCACATGCCTAGCATTGGGAATTAAAGTGGAAGGAAGAACTCCAAAAGAGATCACTGCCGAAATTAACGAAGGCAAGTGGGATGAAAAATTCAAATAATTATTGAGTCAGATATACAGGATCTTTATCGGTTTTTTGTAATTCAACAAATGTTTCCGTATTTTGAATACCATCAATTTTACCAATCTTTTCAATCACAACAGAGTGAAGGGCCTCAAGATTTTTTGCATATACCTGAATCATAATATCAAATCTACCTGTAACTTCAGAAATAGATACTACTTCAGGGGTTTCCATGAATTTTTTATGAATTGCATCTTTAAGTTTAGGATCTCGATTAATTCCTACAGAGGCTTTAACCCCAATTCCTAATAGGGAATCATCAATTTCTATAGTGAATTTTTTGATTAATTTTTTCTTCATCAATCGCTTTATTCGGCTATAAAGAACAGATGCATTAATTCCAAGTTTTTTAGACAAAGTGGGAACTGAAATAGAACCATCCTTTGTTAATTCATAAAGTAATTTCATATCAAGATCGTCAAAACGGTGCAACGTATTAGAAAATTGTGAATGTCATTTAATATATGTAGGTTTTGAGAGAAATATGCTTTTGATTTACAAATTTTCCTAAGAAAATATGTAATTTTTTAAAATAAATGGCATCAAGAAATTTCATCCTCTAAACGATTTTAAGTAGGCTTTCTCGAAAATGTTCGTAATGATTACAGAGGCTCAGCTGGCTACAATGATCAAAGAGGCCAAAACTGGAACTAAGCAAAGGAAATTCAAGCAATCAATTGAGCTAATTATGAATTTCAAAGATATTGATGTAAAGAAAGGATTTGCCTTAAACGAGGTAGTTCAGCTTCCAAAGACCAGTTCTCCAGCAACAGTTTGTGTCATGGCAACAGGAGATATGGGTCAAAAAGCCAAGCAAGCAAATGCAGATGCCGTGATTGGAACTACAGAATTAGATAAATTTGCAACAAACAAAAGAGAGTCTAGAAAATTCATTAACAAGTATGATTTCTTTTTGGCAGACACACAAGTCATGCCAGTAGTCGGAAAAACCTTAGGTCAGCTTTTAGGACCAAGAGGAAAAATGCCAACACCAGTTCCATTTAATGCACCAATCGATGCATTTTTGCAAAGATTTAGATCATCAATCAAAGTTAGAGCTAGAGCAACATTGTCAATGTCATGTAAAATTGGAGATGAATCAATGGATGATTCTGATTTAGCAATTAATGCACATGCAGTAATTAGTGCAGTAGAAAAAAAATTACCAAACGGAGAAAAGAACATGAGAAGAATTATGATTAAGACAACTATGGGCAAACCAATAAAACAAGTACACGAGGTTAAGAAGAAATTTGCATGAAAATAGAACTTCTTATCCTAAAAGAAAAACCCAAATGTATCAGCAATTACAAGAGCTTCCAAAAAAATACAAAGTAGTAGCACTTATCAAAATGAAAAAGGTGCGCTCAACACAAATTTTACCATTAAGAAAAGTTCTCAAAGAAGATGTAGAGTTTGTAAG
>JBFIEJ010000108.1:0-3428 GCA_041603475.1 Candidatus Nitrosopumilus sp.
ATCTCTTCTTGGTCTTTGGCAGTTGTGGCAGTTGGGTCATCAGTGGCATAGTCTTCTTTTACTTCTTTTTTCTTTTCCATAAATTTCATAATTCGTTATTTTATAAAAAACTAATCTGATCATATGTTTTGGGTTCATTTGAAATGTTTGTTAAATGATAATTTGTAATATTTGATCGCTGACACTCATCTACCTTTATCTATGCTTTATTGATTCTCATTTTTAATGACAAAAACAACAAATCTTTTTTTGTTTGTAGCAATTTCAGCAATTTTGATTGCAAGTCCTCTTGCAGTCAATGATGCATTTGCAGCACATAAACCAAGTCACAATTCCAATGCTGGTGGAGTACCTGATTTACAAAATCAAGTAGATAGACTTGATGGACACGTAACTGTCCTCAAAGAACAAGCAGATTGGTTTGAGACAGAGATGCTATCCATGGATTTACGTGTAAGTGAACTAGAAGAATCAACAACATCTGTAGATTCCTTCTTTGATGTCTTCTTTGGAGTTAATCCAGATGGAACGCCAGAATCTACGCCTGACTCATTCTTTGACATCTTTACAGATTTGGGAGAAGACCCATCTTTGGCACCTGACTCATTCTTTGACATCTTTACAGATTTGGGAGAATCAACTTCAAGAGCTGATTCCTTCTTTGATGTCTTCTTTGATAGAATCCCTGAATCTCCCGAGAAAAATCAAGTAGATTCCTTCTTTGATGTCTTCTTTGACATTGAGGTAAGATCTCAAGACAACGAAAAAGCTATTGCAGAACTTCGTGAAGATCTTGATGCGCATATTGAGGCAGATGGTGATCTTGATTCTACAAATGAACTGCAAACAATAGATGAAATTAGAGGTTTACACGAACGAATTGCTGACCTAGAACAACGATTGGCAGATCTTGAATCAGAACCAGAATCCTAAATTCAAAAAACTTCAAACCTTTCTTTTTTTATGTATGCTACCAAAATGTTAATTTTATAAAAAAATGATTCAGAACCAAATGAAACTTTGTTTTATTTACTGAGATTCTTCGTTGAAAATCAACTAGTATCATTTATTTTGTTTTGATATGCTAAACTAGTATGAGCTCAGATATGACAAATGAAAAAATACTGATTGTGGCATTTCCAAGTGCAGGACTGGTAGGCGCATTTGCCATATCTTATCTATCATCCCAACTGCAAATGAAGGATATAGGAGAACTAGAATTTGCCAAAGTTTCCCCTTCTTATGCCATTGAAAATGGAGAAATTTACGGGCCTGTTAGAATACACCAAAAGGATAATCTTTATGCAATTTTGTCTCACATTCCTTTGAGCCCTCTTGCAACATATGATTTAATCAAAGAATCAATAGAGTTTGCAAAAAGTAACGACATTAAAAAAATAATTATTCCTCGTGGATTAGAAGCAGGTGAGGATAACAAAACCGGTCCTATCTCATATGGTTTGGCACCTAACAAAAATTCAAAACCTCTTTTAGTTGAATATGGATTGCCACTTATCCCTGCTGCAACAGTTCTTGGAGCTGATGCAAGTGTTATCTCTGCACTAAAAAATTCTGATATACCTAGTATTGTCTTGTACACCACTTGTAGAATGATGTTGCCTGATGATGATGCTATTATAAAATCCATCAAAACACTTTCTGACATTATTAAAGTTAAAGTAGAGACTGAAAAATTTGAGGAAAGACTAGAAAAGATAAGCAAAGAAAATCAAAAACTAATAGAAGAAACTAAAAACTATTTTGAAAAAACACCTGGAACATCAACGTCTATTCCTCCAGGTGTTGCCTGATAAAACATTTCAAAGATACGCTTAATTCAGATTAGAAATTATTTTTATCATGTCTGAAATTTCATTTCTAGCTGATAAAGTATTTGTTCATAGATGGCCCCATGACCCTCCACTATGGGAAGAAAACACCAAAGATGATTTAGACAAATCAATTAACAAAAATCCTGATAAAAAGAAAGTACTAGTCAAACAAAACACAATACAAATTCAAGACACTGAATTTCACTCTTTAAAAAAAATTGGAATCTCTGTTCCATTTTTCAATGATGAATTTAGGATGATTTTTGAGTCCCAGTTTGGTAAATTTTATGCCCATGTCCATATTACAATGAAGGAGCAAAACTATCTAGATGTCTTCAATCAACTAATCGATTGGAGAAAAACAAATTTTCCAAGTCCTTAGAATTCTTCAGATGCCTTTAGCATTTTTTTGATGTCATCTTTGGTATGCGCATCAGAGATTGCACCTAGTTTTCCTGGCAAGAAAAATATCCCATCATGGGCTATCATCTTAAAGTGATATTTCTGCAGCATGGCACCATCACATTTTGCAGCCTGCACAGAGTTTGTAATGTCTGTGATTCCATTTGCAGCAAAGTGTGTCATGAATAGTGAGCCTTTTCCACTAACAATGACTCTGCCATCAAATGTCTTTGCCAATTCTATTCTTGCAAATTCCCCCAACTGGTTAATTTTCGAATAAACTGATTTTTTTGATTTCAGATGATTCAGAGTTGCAAACCCTGATACCATTGAGGCTGGATTTGCAGAAAACGTTCCACCTCCAACATAGCTTCGCTCTGATTTTTTCTTACCTCTAGTATCTGCATACTCCATTATCTCTTTTTTGCCACACATCACACCAATTGCCATTCCACCGCCAACAATCTTTCCCAATGTGACAATGTCAGGATCAAGTTTCATTGTAGGGTATAGACATCCGAATCTAAATCGAAATCCCGTTACAATCTCATCTAGTATAAACAATGAATTATTTTTCTTGCAAAACTCTTGCACACCTTTTAGATAATCAGATTCTGCTGGAATACATCCCCCACCACCTAACACTGGTTCAATAATTACTCCTGCCAAATCTTTAGAATGTTTTTGCAGAATCTCAATTGACTTTTCTAAATCATTGTAAGGAATTGATACTATTTGCTCCTCATTTACAACACCACTGCTTTCAGATTCTGAAAACGGCCAGTTTACAGACTTTAGTAAGTCAGATGTATATCCATGCCATCCACCATCAATCTTTGCAATTATTTTTTTTCCAGTTACTGAACGTGCTAGTCTAACTGCATACATTGTAGCTTCAGTTCCTGATGTGACATAGCGAATCTTCTCAGCTACTGGTACTGCTTTAGAAATTAATTCAGATAGTAAAATGGTCTGCTCATTGACTGTCCCATACATCCAGCTTTTCTCAATCTGCTTTTTTAGCGCATCTTTGACATTTTTTGGACCGTGTCCTAAAATCAAACTCCAGTGACCCATCCAGTAATCTACATACTTGTTGTTATCAACATCAACTAAATTTTTTCCAGTAGATGATTTTACAACAAATGGATATGGTTCATAATATCTTATGTTATGAGAAACACCATTGACATG
>JBFIEJ010000109.1:0-3424 GCA_041603475.1 Candidatus Nitrosopumilus sp.
AGAATATGAAGAGAATTGGAAAAAATCAATAGAGTCCAAAATAAAATCTGCAGGAAAAGTGCAAGATAGGTGGATTGGATTGACTGACGAGGATTGGGATAAAGAACTAGACATAATCAGTGAACTTAAACCTGAAGAATTTTTAGATTTTATCAAAGCGGATTTTGGGTTATCCAATATGCTAAAACTTGCAACCAGTCACCCAAAACTTGCTGTAAGACAGCTTTTCAATTTAGTCAAAGGGAAAAAATAACTATTTCACATTAAAGAAATCAGTAACAACTACATCATGATATTGTAGTTGAGTGACATAAAGTCCAGATTCAAATGAACGGGACAAAACTTCTGTGAACAATCCTGATGAATTGTCTTTTAGGGCAATCTCTTCAATCAAAGTGCCTTTTTGATCATAGACATCAACAAAAAGGTCTTCTCGGAAGGCAAGAGTTTTTTGGACAGCTCCTGACACTATTAATTTATCATCATCGTAAATGGCTTCAACTACAGCCACACGGGATCTAATTGGCAGATATCTTTCAATTATGGTTTTTAATTCATCAAGATTATCATCCACACTTTTAGCATCTTTGGCTTTGAAGGCAAATTCAATTTCATTAATTACTGATGCAAATCGAGGGTTTTCAGTGAAATTCTCACCACCAAATTTTTCTGCAAATGATTCTAATTCTTCAAATTCTCGAGCAAGGTCAACCATGCTCAAATCTGCATCATTGTATTCATAATCAAATTCTTCTTCAATATGAACAATTTGGGAAGCTTTAGAGTCCTTGTATTGTAGCATTACAACATAAAGTCCAGGATCAGTAGGGGCAATCCATTGTGTGAAAAAGTTGCCTTGTTTAGTATCAGTGAATTCAAGACTACTGTGTGTTGTCCCATCCATATTATACACAGTTACATAGAGATTTTCTCTCCTATCAAAAATAGATTTTTCAGTTGCTCCATTAATTACCCAAATGTCTTTTTCTGAATCAAATGAAATGTCATAGATGATACTATCATTATGTAATACTAGATGCTCGCTAAGGTAATTACCAATTTCAGATATTTTTGATTCGGCATCAACGAAATTAGCCAATTCAATCATTTCATCGGCATCAGCCATCTTTTGATTATATTCATCTAGATAAGGAGAGAAGCCAGCATTGTAAAAAGTAGATACCATATTTGAGAAAGTATCTAATTTTTTACGAAAGTCAATACGTTTGATTTCATCAGTAGTATAACCCACATCAGAACCCAAAGGATCATCAGTGTATGCTTTTGAAACTATGTTCCATTCATTAAATAAATCACGAACTAGTTCATCAGCTTGATCAAGATCATTTTTAATTACAAGATCTCGGACATTGTCAATTTTTTCATTAAAAGTTTTTGTGAATTCAATATAGTTTGGCAAGAAACGATTTTTAGTCAAACTTAATTCAACTAAATTTTCTAAAGATTTAGCTCGCTGCAATATATCACTTGCACGAATTTTGTATGCATCTTTGTTGTAAGAATCTAATTCATTTTCAATTTTAGGAGAAATATCACTGGCCCAACTTAGTAAAACTTCAATCCTATCAATCCTCATAATTGAAGGATTACTTGATTCCATTTGTTTGGCAGTATCTAAAATTTTCAAAGCATTTTCAATTAAAAACAAATTTTCATAATCAGCTTGAAGTTCAGCTTTTTCTTTCATTGATTTGTATTGAAATTCTAACACAGTCAATGGATTTCTTTTCTCACGAAGTTCAATCATAGATTGATCAAATTCAGAAACTATTTCTAAAATTTCATCAACTGTATCAGCAGTCTCAACTCTCTCTAAAAGTAACTTCCAATCAAATATTTGTGCAGAATTTACTCCAGTTGTTTGAGATATCTCTACACTTTTACTAATTCTTGATGAAATATCAATGACTTGAACCATTTGATGAATTTCAGATTCAGATTCTAAGATATTCTCAACAGAAGTGGCCAATGCCAATTTCATCTCCAAAGCAGCCCATTTAGGTTGAATTAGATTTGCGAGATCACTATTTTCTTCAGAATCAGATGAGATGAATCTATCAACACTATCTAGTTCTCGCAGCAATATTGATGCCTGATGTAGTTCTGTGACACGAATAGAAGTTGAAATTAACTCATCAATAGACTCTTTTGCCATCAATGAGGGTTTCAAGGATTCCCAATCATTTTGGACTAATCGATAAAGATCACTTTGTTTTCTAGATACAATATCAAGATATCGGGATTTTGAAAGAACCTCGATTAGTTGTCCGATTTCATCAGCATAGACAGGGGCAGTTCCTCTTGCAAAAATAAATCCAACTTCACTTTTTACAGATTTGCTCATTACTGTATCAGATTTTTTCATTAAATTCAACAAGGTCTCTTCAAGTTCATCAAAAGTAGGTGTTCTTTGAACAGATGATTTTTCAGGATTGACATTTCTAATATCCACAAATGCATCAGTCAACAAATCAATGGATTTTGTTTTATCGCCAATCTCATAATAAAATATTGAAGCAAAAATTATCTCATCTATAGACTTTGCAATTTCAAATGATATTTCATCTCTATCTAATAATTCCTGTACAGAATTCAATGATGAAGATACAGCAGGTCTGATCAACGGATTTATTTCAATTATCAAGTCATCCACAAAAAATTCATTCAATAACGCAACATAATCAGATTCTAATTCAAGTAAATTATTTGATGTGGAATTTGATATAGGAGATGGAATTTCAAATAATTCTCCAATAGTATTGCTCTGGGCAACAAGCAAGTTTTTTGCTGAAGATACAAGTTCATCATTTGTTTGTTCTGAGAATTTACCAGATGAAACATTAAATTTTGTTGAGGTAGAATAGTCACCATAAAATATTTTAATTTCATATTCTCCAGGAATTCCACAAATTCTACCCTTTAGAGGAATTACGTCTGTAACAAATGAACCATTTGGCAATGGCATTAATTGTTGTATTTGACACAAATCGCCCTGAGGATTGAAGATTTGTAATATCAGAAAGGAATCATCTAAAATGTTTGCAATTTGTCCATAAACAAACAATGGTTCACCATAATCATAATCACCAAAATTTTCCAAAATTGTGATTCTATCAGGGGTTTGCGCAGACGCATAAACAGGCATCAAAAGTATCGCAAATAGGCTCAAAACTATCGGAATTCTACCCATAAAGATCCAAATCTAGACTCATAGTACTTAAAACTTAAGCAGCTATGATATGAGACATTTGTTTTATTTTACAAATTAAGCCATGGCAACTACTTCACAGTAGTTGCCAGACTCAATTTTTGGCACAGTGTTGGTTTGGTCGGTCTGGTAAGACATACAAAATGAATGAAATTGCTCTATGGTGCATTTTGCGCAATCATTGCAAATCATACT
>JBFIEJ010000110.1:0-3313 GCA_041603475.1 Candidatus Nitrosopumilus sp.
ACCTGTCTTCTCATAAAATTCTGTTAATATTCCCAAATAATATGCAACAAATTTGTTTGGAATAGTACCTGATTCTACTGCCTCTTTACATGTCATTGATACAGGTGTTGCATCTGTTTGAATTCTGATTACTGTATCTTGTATTTCTACAAATTTATCCATCTCATCTAACTTTGTAGGATTACAAAATACTTCAATTTCTGCCTGATAAAATTCTCTTAGTCGAAGTAAACTCTGTCTAGGTGCTATTTCATTTCTAAAACTTTTACCAACTTGAGCAATTCCTAAAGGAAGTTTTCCTCGCATGGTTTTGAATAATCTTGGAAAATCAACAAAAATTGATTGACATGTCTCAGGTCTAAGATATGCTTCTTCTTCTTCAGGCCCAATTCCAACACGAAACATCATATTGAATTTCTTTGTATTTTCAAATTCTCCTTTACATTTTGGACACTTTATGTTATTTTGTGAAATAGCATTATCAAATTCTTCTAAATCAGCACTTTCAGGTATTTCAATTTGTGCAATATCTGCAATTGTTCTATCTGCTCTAAAGGTTGATTTACATTTTGTACATTTTATTATTGGATCAGCAAAGTTTCCTAAATGTCCTGATGCCTCAAAAACAGATCTTGACATAATTTGAGAACCATCAATCTCTAACATTCCATCTCTTCTGATAAGTTCTCTTCTCCATAATTCAAGAAATTTATTTTTCAGACTAACTCCGGATGGGCCATATTCCCAAAATCCTGCTTGAGCATCTGCATAAACCTCACAACTTGGAAAGTAGAATCCGCGCTCAAGTGCAAGTTTCATCACAGCCTCATAATCCATAATTCATATCCTCAACTATTGAATAAATTCCTACGCAAACTCCTTTGCTTTTCTAATGTTCTCAAAATCATCTCTTTGATCATCAATTGGTGTCTCTAAAATTATGGGAATTTTTTTCTTGTTTGCAAATTTAACAACAGCTGAAATTCCTTTCTCACCAATGCCTCCTAATCCTAAATGATAATGTCTATCAAGATTACAACCTAAATCTCCTTTAGCATCATTTAGATGAAGAATTTTCAAATTTTTAATTCCAACATGTTTGTCAAATTCATCAAAAGTTTCTTTTACTTTTTTTTCTGTTCTCAAATCATATCCAGCAACAAATGCATGGCAAGTATCAAAACATACTCCAAACTTTTTTGCAGGTTTTAATTGACTAAAGATCTCACCTAGTTGCTTAAAGTCTGAACCCACAGAATTTTTTTGACAAGCAGTATTTTCTAACAAAATAATCACATCATTTTTTGTCTGCCCTGCTTTTGTTAATCCTTTAACTAATCTCTTGATCCCTTCTTCTTCTCCTGTTCCTAAATGGCTACCAAGATGAGTTACAAGATATGGAATACCAAGCATTGCACATCTCTCTACCTCATCAACTAGAGTTTGAACAGATTTTTCAAATCCATCTTCTTTTGGAGTTGCAAGATTTGGCAAATATGGCATATGTGCACAAGTTGCAAATCTATCAATTTTACTATCCTTTAATTTTGATTTAAAATTTGTAATATCTTCTTTAGATAATTCTTTTGCATGCCAACCTCTTGGATTTCTGGTAAATATCTGAAAAGCAGAACATTCTCTTTCAACTGCATTATCTACTGCTTTGTCAATTGATCCGGAAATTGATACATGACAGCCAATTTGCATATTTCATCATTTTCTCTAAACATAATTTAAACCAGAGTTCAATAGAGTAAAACCAGATTTTTAAGTAAATTATGTAAATCATTATCATGCTAGCACTTGGACAAGATGAAATAGCAAAATATCCATTTTTGGCAGATGCTGGTCAATATCTTAAAGATAAGGGATTCACTTTAGAGCAGTTTGGAACTGATCCAGATTTACAGCAACTCATTGAGAAGGCATATGATAGAATTCAGGTTGCAGCTGATGGCAAGATCTACAAATCTGATTTAGATGGAGATCATGTATCAAAAGAGGCTGCTCTTCCAAGAGAGGTATTTTCATTTCTATTGGCAATTGTTTTATTGAAATTGAGTGGTATGCATACTCTAATCAAGAGATTTGCACTAGCTGAAGCTAGACGTGCAGAAAAATATCTCGAAAAAGATTTAGCAAATATTTCAGATCAATCAAAAAAAGAATTAGCTATTAAAGTAATTGATGATCTCTTTTCTGTTCAAGTTGAAAAGTTAGATGATTATTTTGTAATTCCTGTGTCTGATTATCTTAAACACTCAATTAATTTTCATGAGAGAGAATGGAAATTAATTAATCGGCATGTTGAAAATGGTCTGGTATTTCTAACTCCTCATGAAACAGTTAGATTAATCAGAAAAGAATTAGGTTCATATATTAACTCAAAAATTATAAACGCAAAAACCCCAACAATGATTCCAGGTTTTGAAAATTCTGTTAGTAAGCTTGTTTCACTATCAAAAAAATTTACAACCTATACAGTTACAACGGGAGAATATCCTCCATGCATAAAACATGCAATTGATGTACTTGAAAAAGGTGAAAATCTTCCTCATTCTGGAAGATTTATGTTAGCAACTTTTTTGCTCTCAAAGGGTCAATCAGTTGAACAGATTGCACCATTATTCAAAAATGCACCTGATTACAATCAAAGAGTAACACTTTATCAATTAAATCACTTGGCTGGAACTTCTGGTAGTGGTACAAAGTATTCGTGTCCATCTTGTGAAAAACTAAAGACCCAAAGTCTATGTTTTGCAATACCTGAATGTGACAACATCATTAGCCCCTTACAATTTGGAAAGAAGAGAAAATAATGCAATCAGCAGATATACAATTTGTAGAAGATTCATTCAAAAAATATTATTTTGAGCATTTTGATCTTATCCGTGTACCTGAACGAACATCTGAAAGAGAATTTGGTTATCAAAAATTTAACTCTGGAATGACACGTCATATTTCAATAAAAGATGATAAAGAATTACATCTATTATTAATGCAAAATATACCATCAGATGTTTATTGTTCGAATGCATATTACACATTTCCTAATTTACCAATGAATGAAAAAGACTGGAAAGAAGCAGATTTAATATTTGATATAGATGCAAAGGATCTTAATTTACCTTGTAGAGAAGATCATACAATATCTATTTGTAATGAATGTAATAAGATTTCTAAAAATTCTAAACAATGCTCAAAATGTAATTCAATAAAATTCCTGCAAAGCTCTGTAAAAAGATGTATACATAGGAGCCATCCGGTAATGTCAGTCTATATCTTCCTGCTTTTTCTTTAATAAGAGCTTGTG
>JBFIEJ010000111.1:0-3299 GCA_041603475.1 Candidatus Nitrosopumilus sp.
ACTGGAATTCCTGCATTGGTTGCTTCAATAATTGCTTGTTCATCAACTTGTGGATCTGAAATTAAAACCAATTTTGGTTCAATATAGTAAGGTAATGAAGGATTAGTTAGAGTGCCTGGCATAAATCTTCCAAGAAGTTTCTTTGAGCCTAAGACTTCACAGAATTTCTCTATTGGTGTTTCTGCATATTGTCTTCCTGAACATACAATTAATTTGTCTGCTCCCAATCTATTGATAAATTTGGCAGCAGTTTGAATTTTTTCTAAAGTGATGTCTAAATCTAACATGTATAGCCCTTCAGGACTAGCTTTAGTGATGAATGGTTTCATGAATTTAGTCTTAACTTGAGTTCCTACTCTAATTCCTGTAGATAGGATCTTCTTTTTGATGTCTGATGTTTCTGCTTGTTGACTCATGACGATTTTAAATCTCTGCCATACCGCGTATTAAATCATGCTCTGATAGGCGTAATAGTTCATTGAGTTTTGCTACTCTTTCTCCACCAACTACCCCAACTTTGAGCATTTTTGACTTTGTTGCTATTCCAATGTGGGAAATTTGTGAATCTGTAGATTCTCCCGATCTATGTGAAGTGATTAATCTTATGTTATTTTGATTTGCTAAACTGGCAAATTCTAGAGCATCATAAAGACTTCCAGCTTGATTAACTTTGAGAATTGCAGCATTACATGATTTTGAATCTATGGCTTTTTTCAAAATATCTTTATTTGTAACAGTCAAATCATCACCAGTAATTAATGAATTTGGAAATTTTGAAGTAAGCTCTGCCATATCTTCAAATGCTTCTTCATGTACAGCATCCTCTGCATAAATCAATTTGAATTTTTTAATTAAATTTGCTGCAAAATCAATTTGTTCACCAGTTGAATTTTCAAATCCTGCTCTGTCATAAACATACTTGTCTTTTTCTTCATCCCATTGTGTTGATGATGCAAAGTCTACTCCTAATGATACCTCTTTACCTAAGGTAAACCCTAAATTTTCAATTGCCTTTACTGAAACTTCTAACGCTTTTTCATTTTCAAGTTTTGGTGCCCATCCCCCTTCGTCACCTCTACCGTTAGTGAAATTTGGATCCTCTTTTTCTAACACATTACGTAATTCTTTATGAACTGCTAAATTGATTTCAATAGCACTCTGAATTGTTTTTGAACCTGTTGCACAGATTAAAATTTCTTGTATGTCTGGAGTTCCAGGACCTGCATGTGCACCTCCTCCCAAAATATTTCCTATTGGAAATGGGAATTTGAATTCTGTATCTTTTGATAATGTTTTGAATAGTGGTTCTTCTAATGCTTTTGATGCAGATTCCATCGATGCAATTGTAACTGCAAATGCCAACGCTCCTCCTATGCCTGAATAATTTGTTGTATTATCCAAACTTTTCAAAGTCTCATGTATGGCTTTAAGATCTGATGACTCTAACCCGACAAATTTTTGAGAATTATCAATTAAAATTTTAAGACTATCTTCAGGTTTTCCATTACGAAAACTAACAGCTTCGTATTTGCCTACACTTGCGCCCGAAGGAGCACAAACCCTTCCAAGAAACTTTCCATCAGATATGACATCAACTTCAATAGTTTTACTTCCTCTGCTATTGTAAAGAATACGTCCTTCAATTGAGGAAATTTTGGCCAAGTTACTCTAACTCAGATTGGACTTCTTGTTTTCTTCTCTGAATTGCTTCGTAAAATGGAATTACTTGTTGAATGGTTTCAACTGTTGTCAAAAGCATTCTTCTACAACAGTATCTCTCAACACCTAATGAATCTAGAACTTTGACCGGATCTTCTCCTGCCTTTATTTTATTTTCATAATCTTCGTATTTATCGGCAACTAAATTTCCGCATGTAAAACATCTTACAGGAATTAACATACGAACGCAAAAGTAATCAAGGATTATAAAAACCATGCAAGGAAATTCTGTTGCGGGCGTCGCCCAGCCTGGCCAAAGGCGCTAGCTTGAGGGGCTAGTCTCTCAGGAGTTCGTGGGTTCAAATCCCATCGCCCGCATACTATATCTGAAAAATTATTTTTCTAGTCTTTGTAATGTTTTGATTAAATCTGATCTTCTTTTTTCTTCAGTAATTGCTGATCTAACATCATCTACAAGTATTCGATTTACATCGATCTTTCTTCTAGCCTCTTTTACAACTTTATCATACAACGAGAATGTGTATAAATTCAAGTAAAGGTTTTCCATAACTTCAAAAATTCTTGTTGCCTCTTCAATATTCCCAATTCGAATTTTATCAAATACCATTCTTTTTAATTCCCCTACACAATCCAATAATCCTAATACATATGATTCAGGCATTACAGCTAATTTTTTATCAGATGGCATGGCTTTTTTTTCAACTATTGCTATTAGACAAGCAGCCTCAACAAATTCCTGCTCTGGGGTGATTAGGTATCTTCTTAGATCACCAACGGCTTTTTTCTTATATTTTTTTAATAGTATTTCTGCTTGCTTCAAATTTTTCTTGCCAGTTTGTAAATCCCCTTTATGAACTGCAATAATTGATCTACTACAAAGAATTATTATTTCTCTAGTATTTTTTAATAGAAATTCTCTAGAGTCCTGAATACTGCCTAATGATTTTGAAATTTTATTTAATGATGTCTTGACTTTACCTAATGACATTATTAATTATCTTCAAACCTAGGATAAAGCCGTTTGCCAAACTCTTATTTTGGTTATTATTTTCTGGAACATTATGGAAATAACTGTAGATCAAATGTATAAAATTGAAAATAAGGGTCATGATATGGGGTTTTTAAAAAAATTCATGATGGAAAATGCAGGAGCCGCATCTGTCAGAAAATTGGTTGAAAAGCTTGGGAATTTAGAATCAAAAAAAGTTCTCATTTTTGTTGGTTTAGGAAATAATGGTGGTGATGGATTAGTAATGGCTAGACATTTGGCAGGTTACAAAGCCGATGTAACTGTTATTCTACTTGGAACTCCTGGAAAAATAAAAACTGAAGAAAGCACTTGGAATTGGTCAATTTTGGAGAAAATGCCTTCTGTAAAATTGATCTCAGGGGATTCATTTGATATTGATTTTAAACCTGATGTTATAGTAGATGGAATATTAGGTACCGGTATATCTGGAAAAATTAGAGAACCATATGCATCTGCGATTAATTTCATTAATCAAGCAGATTGCTTCAAATTTGCAGTAGATGTTCCATCAGGATTGGATCCTCAAACAGGAGAAACTGCAAATATCTATACAAAATGCAATATGACTGTAACATTTCATAAAATGAAA
>JBFIEJ010000112.1:0-3194 GCA_041603475.1 Candidatus Nitrosopumilus sp.
ATCCTCAATGTTTTTACTAAGATTCGTTGAATACAATTTATGGAAAAAGATGGTTTAACTATTGTTTATACTGGAAAGGGAAAGGGAAAAACAACTGCAGCATTGGGGATTGCTTTACGTGCAACAGGTTATGAAAAGAAAACATGTATGATTCAATTTATCAAAGGTTCATGGCATTATGGTGAAATGGATTCATCAAAGAGACTTGAGCCAGAGTTTGAAATGGTTGCAATCGGTAAAGGTTTTGTTGGAATAATAGATGATAAAAGTCCAAAAGAAGATCATGAAAAAGTAGCTAAAGAAGCAATTAGAATCAGTAATGAAAAAATTCAATCTGGAAATTATGATATTGTAATTTTAGATGAGATTAACTATGCAGTAAATCTTAATTTAATTTCAGTTAATGATGTTCTAAATATTATCAAATCAAAACCAAAAGAAGTCAATTTGGTTCTAACAGGGAATTATGCAAAAAATGAAATCATAGAAATAGCTGATTTAGTTACTGAAATGAAGGAAATTAAACATCCATTTCAACAAGGAATCAAAGCAAAGAAAGGTATTGATTTCTAACCAGTAAACATTAATTTACGCATAACAAAGTTTTAGAAGAAATGTCTACTGAAATTCAAGAAATGCCTGAACAAGGAGAAATTGTTCTTGCAACGGTAACCAAAGTAATGGATCATGGTGCATATGTTACATTAGATGAATATGATGATATTCAAGGATTTTTACATATTTCAGAAATTGCTCCAGGTTGGATCAGATCAGTCAATAGATTTGTTAGGGATGGGGAGAAAAAAGTTCTTCTTGTAAAAAAAGTAAATGCTCAACGTGGAGATATAGATCTTTCATTAAAACAAGTTTCAAAAGATCAGAAAAAACAGAAACTAAAAGAAGTCAAAAAATTTGAAAAAGGTAAAACACTACTACAAAATGTTCAAGAAAAAGCAAAATTAACTGATGAAGAAATAGAAAAATTAGAAGATAGTATTTATTCAAAATTTGACTCAGTTTATGATGCTTTCATATCTATTGGAAGAAATGGTATAGAATCAGTAAAAGAACTAAAAATTGCTAAAAAAACTGCAACAGTAATTGAAGATATTTGCTCAAAAATCAAGCTTCCTTCAGTTGAAATCAGAGGAATAATGGAAATTACAAATAGTAAATCTGATGGAGTTGAAATAATTAAAAAAACATTGTTAGATGTAATCAAGAAAGATTCAACTATAGACATTACATATTTGGGAGCACCAAAATACAGACTTTCAATTACTTCGGAGGATTTTAAATCTGCTGAGAAATTATTAAAACCAATTGTTGAAGAAATTGAAAACAACATAACAAAGAAAAAAGGCTCTTTCAAATTTACTAGAGAAGACTCAAAGAAAACTAGAGAAAATTAAAATGAGATTTTTACTAAGAAAATGTTCAAAGTGTAATCACTATACTCTAAAAGAAAAATGCCCAAAGTGTAATGAAGAAACTGTTTCAGTTCATCCTGCTAAATTTTCACCAGATGATAAATACATGAGATATAGATTAGCTGAAAGATATTCATAAAAATAATTTATGTTTGCAAATAAAGTATTATCTAAAAAAATAATTTATGGTGAATATCTTCCTCGAAGTACAGTTTCTTCAATGATATGATTTTTCATTGCTGATTCAACATCTTTTTTAGTTGGACTTTTGCCTGGATTCAATTTTTGATCTAATGCATACAATTTGAAAATATAGGTATGTTCTTTGTCAGGTGGTGCAGGTCCACCATAACCAATTTCACCAAAGTCAGTTTCCCCTTCAATACAACTTGATGGAATAGAATTTTCATTAAATTCAATATTTTTTGGCTCAATATTGCATACAACCCAATGAACCCAAACTTTTCCTACAGCACCCATTGCATCAGGATCATCCATTATCAAAGCAAGAGAAATTGTATTTTCTGGAATGCCAGTAATTGTTAATGGAGGACTAATATTTCCATTTTTATATCCATATTTTTTTGGAATGACTTCACCATCTTCAAATGCTGTACTTTCTAAAGAGAGAGTCACAACATATGTGAATATAATCTTGAAATTAAATATTTCTAAGATTCTAAAATAATTTTATTATTATAGAAAGACATTATTGAACTGCCATTATTTTTAATCTGTTTTTTTAATTCTCTATCCATCGTAGCTATAATTACTCGATTTTTTGAGACATAATCTATCAATTCTTTGTCAGCAAATGAACCTAGAATTGGAATTATTTTGAAATTTTTGATATAATCTAGAGTTAATTTAATTTCCTGTTTTTTTTCAGGTTTTTTTTCTAACTCAATTAATTCATTTTTAACAACTTGAGGTACAACAAAAGTGATTTGACCTATTTCAACATCCAAATTATCAAGATTTTTGATTCTATTAGTTGCTAGATGAATTAAAAAATTAGTGTCACAGATTACTTCAACCAACTATTCCTGCACCAATTAATCTCCATCTCTCAGCAATTCTTCTACTAATTGCAACATTACCACCTTCAAAAATACATGCAGGTCTTCTTAGTTCAATTTCAACGCTTTTTGATTTAACTGTAGTTACTTTACCTAATACAGGTGCAGTTCCTATGTTTAGTCTAAGCAATTCTCCCATTGAAATTGGTTGAACTTTGATATCCTCTGTGATTCCAACTGCAGAATCAAATAGATTTACATTTAATTTTAGAGTAGTAGAATTTTCCGGTAGTGTACCAGGTTTACCTATAACTGAACCAATAAACGAATCACTTCTAGTCATTGCAGGATCTAACTTTGTTCCAATTGCAACCAGACCTCCAGGTTTAACAGATTCAACAATTCCTGCAGCAGTACCTAATGAAGTAATTTCAGTCATTAGTGGTTCGTAAGTCTTTTTCTTTTCATTCATAATTCCAGGTTTAATTTCAATTTCATCACCAACATTAAAGATACCTTGAGTAAGACTTCCACCTATCACACCACCTTTGATGTCTTTTAATTTAATCCCAGGTTTGTTAACGTCAAATGAACGTAAAACATGCATTACAGTATCTGCTTTTTCATCTCTTTCAGGTGTTTTAATTGTAGATTCAATTGCACCAATTAATGCATCAATGTTTAATCCAGATTGGGCAGAGATTGGAATCACTGGTGCTTTTGCAGCATGAGTTCCTTTAACAAA
>JBFIEJ010000113.1:0-3153 GCA_041603475.1 Candidatus Nitrosopumilus sp.
AAGAGATATGAAATACCAATTAGAAAGATCTGGTCAAAAACGAGGAATTAATGCAGTAGCTGCTGCAATTAGACCTGGAATTATTACTGATAAACTAAACAATGCAATTGCTACTGGAAATTGGGGAAGGGGCAGAGTTGGCGTCACTCAATTATTAGATAGAACAAACTACTTGTCAACTATTAGTCATCTTCGAAGAATTCAATCTCCTCTTAGTAGAACTCAACCAAACTTTGAGGCAAGGGATTTACATGCTACACACTTTGGACGAATTTGTCCAAGTGAAACCCCTGAAGGTTCTAACTGTGGTTTGGTAAAAAATTTGGCTTTGTCAGGAATTATCTCAGTAAATGTTCCTTCTGAAGAAATTGTAGAAAAACTCTATGATCTTGGAACTGTTCATTTCTTTGATGCAAAAGAAGATTTGAAAAAAGATGGAACCAGAATATTTGTTGATGGTAAATTAATTGGATATTTCAAAGATGGTGAACAACTTGCAGAATCCCTAAGAGATCTTAGAAGAAACTCAAAAATACATCCACATGTTGGAGTCTCATTTCACAAATCAGAAATTGAAGGTTCAACTAAAAGACTGTATGTTAATTGTAATGCTGGACGTGTTTTAAGACCATTAATTATTATCAAAGATAACAAAGCTCTCTTAACTCAAGAACTTTTGGACAAAATTTCTAAAAAATTACTTTCTTGGACAGATCTTTTGCGAATGGGTGTTCTAGAAATGATTGATGCTAACGAAGAAGAAAACTGTTATGTTACACTAGATGAAAAAGATACAAAGAAACATACTCATCTTGAAGTATTCCCACCAGCAATTCTTGGTGCAGGAGCTTCTATTATTCCATATCCTGAACATAATCAATCTCCAAGAAATACATACGAATCTGCAATGGCAAAACAAAGCTTAGGATTTTCTACACCGATGATGAATACTAGTACTTATGTTAGACAACACTTTATGCTGTATCCACAAGTTCCTATTGTTAACACAAAAGCAATGAAGCTTTTAGGATTAGAAGACAGACCAGCAGGTCAGAATTGTGTTGTTGCAGTGTTACCTTTTGATGGTTACAACATTGAAGATGCAATTGTTCTTAGCAAGTCATCTGTTGATAGAGGTCTTGGTAGAACATTCTTCTATAGAATCTATGATGCAGAAGCAAAACAATACCCAGGAGGAATGCGTGATAATTTTGAAATTCCAAATGCTGAAGATAATATTCGTGGTTACAAAGGAGAGCGCGCATATAGATTGCTTGAGGAAGATGGAGTCGTTGCAGCAGAATCCCCTGTAAAAGGTGGAGATATTTTGATTGGTAAAACTAGTCCTCCAAGATTTATGGAAGAATATAGAGAGTTTGAATCAACTGGTCCTTACAGAAGAGATACATCAATTGGTGTCAGACCTTCTGAGACTGGAGTGGTAGACACTGTTGTTATGACTCAATCAAATGAAGGTGGAAAAATGTACAAAATTCGAGCAAGAGATATGAGAATTCCTGAAATTGGTGACAAGTTTGCATCAAGACATGGACAAAAAGGTGTACTTGGAATTTTAGCTAAAGCAGAAGATTTACCATACACTGCAGAAGGAATGTCTCCAGATGTCTTGATTAATCCACATGCTTTCCCATCAAGAATGACAGTTGGGATGATGATGGAATCTATTTGCGGAAAAGCAGCAGCATTTCGTGGAAAACGATTTGATGGATCTGCATTTGTCGGAGAAAAAATGGATGAAGTAAAAGAAGTAATGGATGCACATGGTTTCAAATATTCTGGTAAAGAAATAATGTATGATGGCAGAACTGGTAAATCATTTCCAGTTCAGGTCTTCATTGGAGTTGTATATTATCAAAAACTTCATCACATGGTTGCAGATAAAATACATGCAAGGGCTCGCGGTCAAGTTCAGATGTTAACCAAACAACCAACAGAAGGTAGAGCAAGAGGTGGTGGATTAAGATTTGGTGAGATGGAGAGAGATTGTTTAATCGCATATGGTGCTTCAATGATTCTAAAAGATAGATTGTTAGATGAATCTGATAAATCTGATATTTTTGTATGTGAAAGATGCGGTCTTGTAGCATATCATGATGTTAAACAAAGAAGATATGTATGCAGAGTTTGTGGAGATAAGGCTAAGGTATCTTCAGTATCTGTAGCATATGCATTCAAACTCTTACTACAAGAAATGCAAAGTCTCAATGTCGCACCAAGATTGCTTATCAAGGAGAAAATCTAATGTCCGTTCAAGCAATTAAAGCAATTGATGGAATTAGATTCTCAGTCTGGTCTCCAACTGAAATTAGAAAATATTCAGTAGCTGAAATCACCGCCCCTGAAACTTATGATGAAGATGGAATGCCAGTTCAAGGTGGTCTTATGGATGGTAGATTGGGAACACTTGAGCCTGGACAAAAATGCCTAACCTGTGGAAACACTGCCGCAAGATGTCCTGGACACTTTGGCCATATTGAACTTGCAGAACCAATTTTGCATATTGCATTTATTGATAATATTTACAAATTATTACAATCAACATGTCGCTCTTGTGCTAGACTTAAAGTTCCACAAGAAGATTTAGATGCATTCAAAAAAATTAAAGATAAACATGCTGCATATACTGTAATTTCCCAAAAACGAATTCCTGAACAAATTATTGAAAAAGCTAAAAAAGCAAAAGAATGTCCCCATTGTGGAAAAACACAATACGAATTGATCTTTACAAAACCAACAATCTTTGTAGAAAAAACAGAAATTGGTGAGCATCGATTACTACCAATTACAATTAGAGAAAGATTTTCACAAATACTTGATGATGATTTAGAATTACTATCCTATGATCCTATAACTGCAAGACCAGAATGGTTTATCCTTCAAGCATTACCTGTACCACCTGTAACTGTTAGACCCTCAATCATTCTTGAAACAGGAATCAGATCTGAAGATGATCTTACTCACAAAATGGTAGACATTATCAGAGTGAATCAAAGACTAAAAGAAAGCAAAGAAGCTGGAACCCCACCACTGATAGTTCAAGACTTGGTTGATTTGCTACAATATCACTCTACTACGTATTTTGATAACGAAGTTTCAGGAATTCCACAAGCACACCATCGCTCTGGACGTCCA
>JBFIEJ010000114.1:0-3113 GCA_041603475.1 Candidatus Nitrosopumilus sp.
GCAAGCAATCAGCATCATCGGTGCTGCAATATCAATAGGCTATGCCTTTGGTGTTACTATTGTAATCCTCAAAGTAATGGATGCCGTATGGCCTGGCGGAATCAGAGTCACTCCAAAAGAAGAGGAGATTGGTCTCGATTTAGCACAGCACGGAGAAAGAGCATACGTCAACGAATAGAAAAAACCCTTTTCTTTTCTTCTTTTTATTATTCAATCCAAATCAATTTAGATTTCATCATTTTATCTAAATTATGATAATCACTACATCAGAACTAAATTCAATTCTTGATGATCCTAATGTCATAATTGCTGATACACGTTCCTTTAAGGAATATTCTGAAGGCCATATTCCTGATTCTGTGCATTTAGATCTATTTGCATTTCATTGGATAGATACATCAAAAGAAGGAATTGAAAATTTCAATAAACAATCTGAAAAAATTTTATCATTTCTTGGAGTGACATCAGAAAAAAAAGTCATATTTTATGATTCAGTTTCAGGAATGCTTGCAGCCAGAGGTGTTTGGATGTTGATGTATTTTTCACATCAAAATGTCTTCATGTTAGATGGAGGACTAACAAAATGGAAAAAAGAAAATCTTCCTATTGAAACTAAACCAAATGCTTTTCAACCATCAAAATTTTCTGGCAAAATCAACCCTGATATTATTTCAGGATTTGAGTACATTAGGGATAATCTCAATAATATCAATATCATCGATGCACGCTCACCGGGGGAATATGATGGAAGTATTGTTAGAGCCGCTCAATCAGGACATATACCAAATTCCATCAATATTGATTGGAATCAAAATATCAATGAAGATGGGACATTCAAGAATGAAGAGGAATTATCTAAAATGTACAATTTCCCCAAAGATTCTGAAATTGTCACCTACTGTCAAGGAGCATATCGCGCAGCTAACACATTTTTAGTTTTGAAAAAACTTGGATTTACTAACATTCGAGTTTACCTTGGTTCTTGGGGAGAATGGGGCAATAAACTAGAACTTCCAATTCAAAAATAAAATATTTTGAATTTGATAACAACTATTGAAAAAATAAAAAGAAAAAAGTTTAGATGAATTATTGTACTGTAAATTCATCTACGAACTTTTCATAATCATCTGTTGATGGGTCTACTGCTTCAACGTTTACTAAACCACTCTGTATCAATGGAATGCTTATGCCATTGTTTGTTGTGTGAATTTTTGCTGCAGTAAAGGCCATCACAAATGTTCCTTGCTCATCAAAGACTGGTGTATAATGTCCTCTTAGAATTATTCTAAAGGATTCACCTGAATCTAATGTGCCAGTACCATGAAGTTTGATTTTACCATTGATTGCTTTACCTTTTAATTCCAATGTTGCATGTCTGTCTGCTGCAGAAATTTCTGCATCAGATGTAACTCTCCATACACCATTATCATTACGTACAGCTTTTCCATCAAGAGCAATTTTTGCTTCATGTGCTTGACCTGCTATAACTGCCCAGCCACTTGTAGTTCCATCAAAGTGAACTTGTGGTCTGACTGCAGTTTCTGGAGGAAGATCTGCTGCTACGCTTGTGGAGATGCTAGCATCTGCAGATACTCCTGCTACATTTGCAGTTGTGACAATGTTGCCATTTGCATCAACAGCTAATGCCATTGGGGAAAAGGCAACTGCCATTATTGCAACTAGTGCAATCATAGCGGGTAACGTTTGTTTTGTTTTCATTGAAAATTCGACGACAAATTGAATTTAAAGACTTGTTAACAATTGTAATGTAACAAAGTTACTCAATGAAAATGTGAAAGCATACAATTCAATCCCAAATAATTTACGTAACAAATCAGGACACAAAAGATATGACTAAACTGACTGCTATTTTTATACTGAAGAAATTAACCGTCATTGTTGTGCAGCAAAACATAGTTTTCAACCACAAAAGAGAAAATGATAACAATAATGTCCTAACAAACTATGGATCAATAGGGGGGCAATTTTAGTTGGCACGTGAGTATAGAGATCGAATTTACATTAGAAAAGATATTTTGCTAAAACTGTATGAGTATGGCGAGCTAAACCAAAGCAAATTGATGAGTATTTGTGGATTAAATAATGCAAAACACAAGGGAATTTTAGATGATATGATTGAAAAAGGAATTTTGAATTTAGAAAAAGAACCATGGGGAAATAAAATGATTTTAAAGTACAAAATATCAGAAAAAGGAATCACAATAATGAAAGAAGTTTTGAATCCATATGAGGAATTATTTCCAAGAGAGGACAAAAATGACAAGTAACATTGTTACTCAAGCATTTTTAATGAAAAATAGGAGAATTACTTATGGATAATTCGGGTAACGGCTCTGAAAAACGGGAAAATATCTTTGAAATTCTAGATGGAATTATGTTTCAAATGGGAAAAACAAAAAAGATTTTCATGATAATGATATTGACAACTTTGATTATACCACCACTAGCCTTGATTGTAATGGTAAGCGTGTTTGATTCTCCTTTTGATGAAAAACTAGAGATGCGGTTACAAACTCATTTGAGTAATGGTGACATTACTGAAGAAGAATACAAGAATATTAAATCCAAAGTAATTGATCGTGGAACAACAAAACTCCTTCTATCTCCACCACAACTAATAATTTTTACAATCTCACTTGTATGGCTTGGTATAGGAATTAGACAATGGTTTGTCTTATCAAAATGGGATAAAAAATATCAAAGATTCAAAGAAAAACAAGCAGATATTGACAAGAAATTATCTGATGACTCTTTAGAAGATTAAGTAATTTTTTTGTAATATCTCAATTTTATTCTAAACTATCTGAATTGCTTTAGTAACAATGTTCCCTAACATTGTTACTAAAGTGTTTTAAATTACAAAATTTGTTAACTGTTCATGATAAAAACAGTATATGCAATATCATTGCTATTAGTCCTAGTTACTGGATTTTCAAGTTCATCCTATAGTTTTGCATTTGCTGAAAATTATCTTGATACTACAAAAAATGTAAACTCAATTTCTGCTGATCAAATGACTCCGGAAGAGAAACGTAAGATGGCTCAGCAAGAAGCAGAAAGACAACAGCAAATTCGTGACCAATTAGAAGAAC
>JBFIEJ010000115.1:0-3085 GCA_041603475.1 Candidatus Nitrosopumilus sp.
GATTCTTTATGACCTTTTCAAAACACTGCAGTGCCTCATCATGTCTACCAAGCTTCCCTAGAACTATTCCCTTGTAGAAAAGCGAATTAGGTTTACCTGGTTCTATCTTGATTGCCTTATCTAGTACTTCTAATGCATTATCCGAGTTTCCTAGCCTGTCGTATAGTACACCTTTGTTAAAATACGCTGCAGCATACGTTTGATCAGAGGCAATTGCCTTTTCATAACACTCTAGTGCAGTATCGGTATCTCCAAGCTCAGCTAGGGCAATAGCCTTGTTATTTAGAGTTGGAGCATCACCCTTTTTTGATTTTAGAATGGTATCAAAACAAGTTAGTGCATCAGAGTATTTTTTTATCTGGTTTAGGGCAAGACCTTTGTTAAATAATGCATCATAATTCTCACTATCGTTTTTTAAAATTTTATTAAAAACTCCAATGGCCTCTTTTCCTTTATTTCTAAGAACTAACTCTTTTCCTTTCTTCATCAAGTCCCCTTGATTGGATTCATTTTTAAAAAAAATCATATTCAAAATATTAGAAAATCTAATGGGATTTATTCTTTAATGATTAGATGCTTTGTACAAATTCTTCAGAAGCAGAGACTAAATTTTTGACATCCTCATCTGAATGAGAATTTGATACTGCCCCAACTTTACCAGGCAAAAAGAAAATGCCATTTTTTACAATCATCCTAAAATGATATTTGTGTAATAGCTCTATATCACATCTTGATGCATCTTCGGCACTGTTTACTTTGGTAATGTTATTTTTTAGAAAATGCGTTAAAAATAAAGACCCTTGACCCGTTATGGCAACTCTTCCATCAAAAACTTTTCCTAACTCTTTCCTAATTTTATCTCCTAAATTATTTATCTTGGAATAGATTTTCTTGTTTTCTTTTAATATTGTAAGTGTCTCTGCACCTGATGTCATGCTCATTGGATTTGCAGAAAAAGTTCCGCCCCCCACATACGCTCTTTTATTTTTTTCAAATTTTTTGGTATTTGCATATTCCATTATCTCTTCTTTTCCACACATTACTCCTATTGGCGAACCACCTCCTACTATTTTTCCAAGTGTAACAATATCTGGATTCAGCTTCAGTGTTGGATATATGCAACCAAATCTGAATCTAAATCCTGTAACTATCTCATCAAGTAAAAATAATGAATTATTTTTGTGAGCAAACTCTTGTAATCCTAATAAATAATCCTTTTCTCCAGGAATTGCTCCACCGCCGCCAAGTACTGGCTCTGCAATAATGCAGGCCAAATCATTTTTTACTGATTGGAGTATCTCTATGGATTTTTCTAAATTATTGTAAGGAATAGATATGATGTGCTCCTCGTTGACTAGTCCACTACTCTCTGATTGGTCAAAAGGCCAATTCACCGTTTTGAGAAGCTCAGATGTATATCCATGCCACCCACCATCAATTTTCACAACAATTTTTTTTCCAGTTATTGCCCTTGCCAATCTTACTGCATACATTGTTGCTTCTGTTCCTGATGTCACATAACGAATTTTTTCTGCAACTGGAACAGATTTTTGAATTATCGATGATAGCTTCATTGTTTGCTCATTTACAGTGCCATACATCCATCCTTTCTTTAGTTGGGATTGAAGTTTTTTTTCTACTGGTTTTGGTGCATGCCCTAAAATGAGGCTCCAATGCCCCATCCAGTAATCCACGTACTTGTTAGAATCTACATCGACTAGATTTTTCCCAGAAGATGACTTTGTAACAAACGGATAGGGATCAAAAAATCGTATATTATGATGCACTCCATTGACATGATATTTTCTTGATAATCCAAAAATCTTTGAAGACTTTGGTGTCTTTTTCTTGTACTCTTTGATTAAATCCATCAAAATCCCCGTTATTTTTTATATTTCTGATCTATAATTTGATTTCAGATCGACTGTTTTCGGTATGGTTTATATGTATTTGAAAAGTTTGACCCTCTGCATACGTAACATAAGTGCGGCGCTTGTGATGAAGTATGGTGATTGAACCATTTTATGATTCTTAGGCCTCCAGTTACGCATACAAAATGAGGATCTGATCAAAAGATCAAATCTGAATATGTGAAGATTATGTGCATCCGTCAATTTCCAATAAATATAATGTACTTCGATAAACCAAGAATCCGGTTGATCCTGCCGGACCTGACTGCTATCGGATTGGTACTAAGCCATGCGAGTCATTGTAGCAATACAAGGCAGACGGCTCAGTAACACGTAGTCAACTTACCCTATGGACGGGGATAACCTCGGGAAACTGAGAATAATACCCGACAGATCATTGTGCCTGGAATGGCTAATGGTTGAAATGATTTATCGCCATAGGATGGGACTGCGGCCTATCAGTTTGTTGGTGAGGTAATGGCCCACCAAGACTATTACAGGTACGGGCTCTGAGAGGAGAGGCCCGGAGATGGGTACTGAGACACGGACCCAGGCCCTATGGGGCGCAGCAGGCGAGAAACCTTTGCAATGTGCGAAAGCACGACAAGGTTAATCCGAGTGTTTTCTGCTAAAGAAATCTTTTGTCAGTCCTAAAAACACTGATGAATAAGGGGTGGGCAAGTTCTGGTGTCAGCCGCCGCGGTAAAACCAGCACCTCAAGTGGTCAGGAGGTTTATTGGGCCTAAAGCATCCGTAGCCGGCTATGCAAGTTTTCGGTTAAATCCATGCGCTCAACGTATGGGCTGCCGGGAATACTGCACAGCTAGGGAGTGGGAGAGGTAGACGGTACTCCGTAGGAAGGGGTAAAATCCTTTGATCTATGGATGACCACCTGTGGCGAAGGCGGTCTACTAGAACACGTCCGACGGTGAGGGATGAAAGCTGGGGGAGCAAACCGGATTAGATACCCGGGTAGTCCCAGCTGTAAACTATGCAAACTCAGTGATGCATTGGCTTGTGGCCAGTGCAGTGCCGCAGGGAAGCCGTTAAGTTTGCCGCCTGGGAAGTACGTACGCAAGTATGAAACTTAAAGGAATTGGCGGGGGAGCACCACAAGGGGTGAAGCCTGCGGTTCAATTGGAGTCAACGCCAGAAATCTTACCCGGAGAGACAGC
>JBFIEJ010000116.1:0-3026 GCA_041603475.1 Candidatus Nitrosopumilus sp.
CTACAAGCCCAGGAGAGAGCCCTATGACCATATCATTTCCTGCAGACCCTCAAATGGAATCATTACTCAAAATGACCAATGATCTAGTATCCAAGATTAAACTACAAGCCCAGGAGAGAGCCCTATGAAGGCCCTAAAGCAGTTCTATCTGCTACTTACCTGCCAAGTCGAAGAATTAGCCGAGGAGATTGAAGATGAACATATGCGAAGATAGACACATACCAAAATATCAGGTAAAATACAAGCCTGCAAAGAACGGTAGTCACTGTCCTGTCTGGCTAGTATGTGAGTCATGTATTGAGACTCGAACCTGCTTTGGCGATGACAAAGAGATTGAATCAATGGAGATCCTATTATGAGATATTGTCATATTTGTGCCCAATCCTTTACAAAGGGAAAGAAGAACTGCTGTTCTGTAGAGTGCTATCTAAAGTATCTTCAATTCCAAATTGATGAGTGCTTTAAGAACGACAAGACCCATACACGCCTACTAACCTGCTAATTTTAGCTGGTTTTTCTTAATTTCCCTTATTTTACTCAAAAAAACCACTGGTTCGCACCCCTTCGATATGATATCCACGCCTAGTCGAAATCCTTGGTTATATCCATTGTAACTAACTATACTATGAAGAACAATGAGCACACAAACCAAAATCCAAAGCATAGATTGCAACTCAGAATTTTTTAACGGAACTGAGATGGCAAATCTAATAGAAATGACCAGCAGCGTCATGAGCAAGATTAGAGCACACGCAAGGGGGTTATCCCAATGAGTGCAATAAGACAATTCTATCTGCTACTGACCAGCCAAGTCGAAGAATTAGCCGAGGAGATTGAAAATTGAATATCTGTGAAGAAAGACACACACCAAAATATCGGGTAACATACCTGCCTGCAAAAAACTGCAGTCAAGCACCTGTATGGATGGTCTGTGAGTCCTGCATTGCATCAAAGACTTGCTTTGGTGACAAAGATCAAATCCTAACGATGGAGATTTTGGCATGAATATCTGTCAAATTTGTGTGAGTCCCTACCAAGTTGGTAAAAAGGACTGCTGCTCCATGAAATGCTACATGGATAAGATGCAAGCACGATTAGATGAGTGCTTTAGAAACGATACTAGTCACACAAAATTACTATCCGTAATTGCATGATTAATCTCATAGTGCTCATTTGAGATTAATTCTAACATTTTCTTTTTCTCTAAATTGTATTTTTCATGATTTCTCACATAGTCCTTGATTGCCTCTCCAATAGAGTGGGAATCTAGGTTCTCACGGTTATCTAGAATTGTCTGCAACAGATTCTCTTTTGCTGATTCTATCTCAAACTCTAATCTGTATACATCCACGCATAACATTTGCATTATTGATTTTAATAATTACTATTGATTGCTTCAGGCAATGTTTTCTTTGTGCAAATAAGACATTTTTGAATGTTATTTACATCAGTTCTTACTTTGAGATAATTTTCCAAATCTGGGAAGTAACGGATCCAGTTATTAATCAAAAATAATTACACATTTCAATGAGTATGGAATGCATTGCAGAAAATGAATTTGCAGACTATGAAAACATTCTAGAAAATACCGTAACTCTGGTAAAGAAAATAAAAAACAATCTTTTACATTCCTGTGTTTTGGAGGATAACTGTTGACTCCTAAAGATATTACAATATTTGGAAATAATTCTGGAACCCAAATGCAGAAATTCAACATTACACTTGAAAAGATTAATCAAGAACTGATTGGATTTGGATTGACAAAAAGCCAAGTCAAGGTCTTCGTTTACCTTGGAAAATATGGCTCAAAGACTGCATCTGATGTTGCAAAATCACTCAGTCTTCCTAGAACTGAAACTTATCAAATTATCAACTCTTTGCAAAATTTGGGATTAATTGTAGCAGAACTTGCACACCCTACCAAATACACTGCAATTGAGCTAAAAAAAGCAGTAGAGATTCTAGTCCAAAAGGAGCAGACCAAAGTTAATGCCCTAGCTGACAAAGAAGAGATGCTATCTGCAATGTGGGAAGAACTCCCATTCTTTGCAGTAGAGACTGATGAATCAAAGACTGAAAAGATGCAGATGATTCACGGAACAGGTCCGATAATGAACAAAATTCAGGAGATGGTAAGCTCCAGCTCTGATGAGTTTAAGATATTTGGAAGCCTTCAAGATGTGATGAGATTCTATCACTCTGATGTCTTTGAATGGGTAGATGAATCACAATCCCAACTAAAACTATTGATGAGCTCAGTTGAGAAAGCTCCGGAATTTCTGTCTGAGATTAATTCTGATGACATTCGAACCGTTCAAAATGAATCAAACAAAATGTGCTTTTTGATTAATGACTCAAAGCAGGTATTGATATTCATGAGAAATGCCACACACCCAACAAAGCAGGTCTTTGCATGGTGGTCTGACTCTGAGAGTCTGGTTGGAATGATGGATTCGCTCTTTGATTTATCCTGGGACAAATCAACTGTTTTGAAATAAAATCTTAATACTGTCATATAATATTACAGCTGGATTTTGAAATTCCCAAATTCTAAAAATTCCAATTAATCTTAAGTATGAATTTTTGTTTTTTTAATTTATGATTGAATCTGCCGAATACTTGCAATTGCAAGAAGATGAAAAAGCCATTTTGCAAAAAATTCAGAGAGGGGTTAGCAATGATGAAGAAGAGCAATTGTTTTTAGAGCTGGATTACATCATGATTGCAAAAGCCAAGATTCAATGTGGATGCTAATTCTGAAATTTTATAAAAACCAAAGTTGACCGGATGGGTAGTGACATTTTGATGGTACTTTTAGTTCCAACTTTTTAGACTATTTTTAGTCTAGTCTTTGGGTCATAGTTTACTTTGGGGGCAACCTTTACTATACTTTGAATCAAATTTGCATCCTTTAGAATATCCTTTCTCAATGATTCTCTAAGTTTTGTAATGCTGACCTTTCTTTCTTGGGCCAGGATTTCTCCAAAACCATCCTCATCTTCTAGCAGCATATCTGATACTAATGC
>JBFIEJ010000117.1:0-3019 GCA_041603475.1 Candidatus Nitrosopumilus sp.
ACCTTCTTGTCTTTCATGTCACTGATTTCACCAGTTCTTAGCATGTGTGCAATCTTGGGCTCTAATGGTTCTACTTTCATGAAGATCTTATTGTGTCTGTTTGGAGATTTTGCCATGATTGGCTCACACCCACCCTTTACAGTCTCTCTGTAATTGATTAATGGTTCTGATGTTACAATCTCACACTTTGCATCTTGGATACGGTGTGTTGCAACATCCAAGTGCAAAACTCCCATTCCTGCAACAATTGTCTCACCGCTCTCCTCATCAATCTTTACGATAAGGTTTGGGTCTTCAATTGTTAACTGTTTGAGAATCTCTACTAGTTTAGGTAAATCTTTAGGATGTTTTGGTTCAATTGCAATTTGAACTACAGGTTCTGAAACATATTTGACACCTTCAAACATTGGAATTCCTTTTACTGATGAGAGTGTATTTCCCGCTCTTGCTTCAGTTAATCCCAACAATGCAGGAATGTTTCCAGCTCCTAGTTCTGCAACTTGCTCTCTCTGGTTTCCCATAAAGAAATTAACTGATTGAACTCTTCCTTCTCGTTTTGAATCAATAATGTTGATAGTTTGTCCGTCTTTGATGGTACCTGAGAAGAGTCTCCCAATTGCAACAGGTCCTGCTGCAGGATCTAAAACCATGTTAACTATCATCATAATTGTTGGTCCATCATCGCTGCATGCTAGCAATGCTTTGCCAACATCAGATTCCAAATCACCTTTCCAAATTTGTGGGATTCTATACCTTACTGCTTCATGTGGTGCCGGATGATGTTTGACAACCATTCCCAAGACTGCATCTGCCAGTGGAGCTTTGGCTACCAAGTCGTCTACTTTTTCACTAGTATAAGCATCAATGACATCTTTGAATGTGATTCCTTTGTCTTTCATGACATCTAAATTAATTGCCCATTTGTCTTTGGCAGAACCAAATGTCACACTGGCATCTTGAATGGATACTTTCCATTTGTCTCGGTATTCAGGTTCAGCATATGTGTCAATTAGTTGATTAAAATTTGATACAACTTCTGCAAGTTGTTGTTGCATTTTTTCAGGAGTTAATCTTAGTTCTTTGATGAGTCTGTCTACTTTGTTGATAAACAATACTGGCTTTACTCTCTCCTCTAGAGCCATTCTAGTTACAGTCTCAGTTTGAGTCATGATCCCCTCAACTGCATCACAAACTACTACTGCTCCATCAATTGCTCTCAGAGAACGAATTACCCTTCCACTGAAATCTACGTGGCCTGGAGTATCGATCATGTTAATGACATATTCTTTGTCTTTTTGTGTAAAGTGTAATGTAACGTTTGCTTGGTAAATTGTAATTCCTCTTTGCTGCTCTTCTTTATCAAAGTCCATTGCCAAGGCTTTTCCTGCAGCTGATGGGGCAATGATTCCAGAGTTTGCCAAAAGGCTGTCACTCATAGTAGTTTTTCCGTGGTCAACGTGAGCAATAACACCAAAGTTTCTAATCTGATCCTTGTTCTTGATAATTTTAAGAACCTCACCAGTTGACTTGAATTTTACCATATTCGCAAACCCTAGTATTCAGCTATTAAACCTTAGCCTTGCAAATCTTCAGTAGATCATTTGGTTGCTAACATTGCGAATCTTTTTTGATGTAACAAAATGACAATCCCTCTTCTTTTTTCTTTTGGCCTCAAAGAGGGTTAGAAATTGAGAGAGAAAAATACAGTATAGTATTTGGGAGATCTTATCTTTTGGAAGCTTGGGATGAATTACGTTTATCCCAACTTTTTTCAGATTTGTTCTAAGCTGTATAGAGTGAGGATTTTTTTCCTCAAAGATAATTACAGTATCTCCTTTGTTTGCAGAAAATAACTCCATGTGAGAGAACTGTTCAATTCTGCAATAGTGTGCATCATATCCTAGGATCTCATAAAACTTTGCAGCACAATACATTGCCAATGGGAATGTCTCATAGTTACCTAAAATGAATAGTCTCTTTGAGATTTTTAGTTTTGAAGCATCAGTTTTTGCCTGGGAGAATAATTTTGGATTTTTTGGAATTGTAATTTTTCTAACTAGGGAAATGCAAGTTAGTGCACTCTCTAAAAATGAGATACTTCCTGCAGTAAAGACTCCACTATTATGGGAACAAAGTGTGATTATTGTGTTTGAGACTTTGGCAAGCCTGCTTTTAGGCTGGGCAGTTATTGCAGTAGATTTTTTTGCAATCTTTGCCACCTTGATGTTAGTAATTGTATTGCCAGAAATGGATACAAAATAGACATGTTTTGATTTTACCAGATATTTATTTTTAAAAAGATCCAGAGGATCCATTGCCTTTACCATTCCTTTAGAAAAGGATTCAGCTAACATTGCAGACACTAGAGAATCACCACTACCTGAAAAGATGATATTTTTTTGTTGATCATTTGAAATGACTTTTTGTTTTTGAAAGTTTTTTAGAAAATCTATTTGCAAGAAGATATCTTTCTCATAGGCATCAATTGAGTTCATACAAAAGAGTCATTTGCACATGTTAGAAAAACTATTCCAAAACAGGTTTTGATTTTTATTACGAATATTTGAGAAAAAATCATGGAAATTTCTGTCGGTCATACTCCTGATTCAGATGATGCATTCATGTTTTATGGAATGTTCACAGGCAAAGTTCCATCTCCAGACTTTAAGGTAAATCACGTAATTGAGGATATTGAGAAACTTAATCGCAAGGCAACAGATCCACAACTTGATGTCACTGCAGTATCAGTTCATGCATGTGCATACATTCCAGGATATACCATTCTTAGGAGTGGTGGAAGTTTCGGAATTGGTTATGGTCCAATTGTTACTGCAAAAAAGATGATGAGCATCGATGAGATAAAAAAATGCAAGATTGCAATTCCAGGAAAGATGACATCTGCATTTTTGTTATTACAGTTAATGATTGGAAAGTTTGATTACGTAGAGATGAATTTCAGTGACATTCCCGAAGCTGTAAAGTCCGGTAAAGTAGATGTGGGTCTTGTAATTCATGAGAC
>JBFIEJ010000118.1:0-2967 GCA_041603475.1 Candidatus Nitrosopumilus sp.
AGGAATTTTTCCATGTTATACTATACAAAAATTAGTATTATAATCTTACAGGAATTTCTTTGTCTTTCAAGTATAATTTAACACCAGTGACTCCATGAGTTTCATAGTGAAAGATTGAAGCAGCAAGTGCAGCATCTACGTTTGATTCTTTGAAAATTTCAATCATATCATCAGGTTTTCCACATCCTCCTGAAGCAATTACAGGAATAGAAACAGCGTCTACAACTTGACTAGTCAATAAAATATCATATCCGTCTTTAGTTCCATCCTTGTCAATACTAGTAAGAAGAATCTCACCAGCTCCTAATTGTTCTGCCTCCTTTACCCACTCTATTACATCAATTCCGGTTCCTTCTTTTCCGCCATAAATGAAAACTTCAAACCAAAATTCCTTACCATTTTCTGAAAAAATATTTTTTGAATCATCAACGTTGTGATTTCTTTTGGCATCGATTGCCACTACAACACATTGGCGTCCAAATAACTTCATTAATTCTGTAATGATTTTGGGATTTTTTATTGCACCCGTGTTAATTCCAACTTTATCTGCCCCATTAAGTAGAATATTTCTTGCATCTTCTAATGATTTTACACCACCGCCTACAGTAAATGGAATATCAATTACAGATGCAACTTTTCTTACTAGTTCTTTGATTGTTTTTCGTTGTTCATCAGATGCAGTAATATCTAAAAAAACAAGTTCATCTGCACCTTCATTACTGTATTTCTCTGCTAGTTCCACAGGATCTCCTGCATCTTTGATTGATTCAAAATTCAATCCTTTAACAACTCTACCATTTTTTACATCCAAGCAAGGAATGATTCGTTTTGTTAGAGTCATGATAGTTTTTTTGCCTCCTCAATTGAAATTTTTTTCTCATATAGTGCTTTTCCAAGAATTACACCAAATGGATTTTTTTCTTTTACATCTGCAACATCATTCACATTTGAAATTCCTCCGCTTGCAATGATGTTAGTATTTGGTAAATTACATGCTTGCTCTAAAAATTCTAAATCAGGCCCTTCCATAGTACCATCACGACTAACATTGGTTAGTAAGAATTCAGTGAACCCCATTTCAAGAAATTCTTTAATTGATGGAATTAATTTGATTCCAGTACCTTTTTGCCAGCCATGAATTACAATTTCACCATCTTTATGATCAACAGAAATTACAATTTTTTCAGAACCTAATTCTGATAATAGCGATTTTAAAAGAGGTTTATCTTTGAATGCCAAAGTTCCTAATACTATTCGTTTTGATAGTTTTGCCATCTCCAAGACAATTGATTCATCTCGTAAACCACCAGCTACTTCAACTGGAATAGATATTGAATCAAGAATTTTTTTAATGACATCTACATTGGAGCCAATCCCAAGGGTAGCATCCAAATCTACCAAATGAAGAATATCAGCGCCTGCAGATTCCCATTGTTTTGCAATACCAACAGGATCATCGCTGTATACAGTCTTTTGATTGGGATCACCCTTGTACAATCTTACAACTTGTCCATTCATTAGATCAATAGCTGGAATTATTTTCATTTTTTACACTCTTTGAGAAAATTTTCTAACATGATTTTTCCAACTTTGCTGGATTTTTCAGGATGAAATTGTGTACCAAAAAAATTCTTAGATTCGACTACTGCTGGAACTTTGATTCCATAATCAGATTCGGCAGTGATTACATCATTAGAATTAGGTTTTACTCTGTAAGAGTGAACAAAATAAGCCCAAGAACCATCTTCGACCCCTTCGAGGATTTTTCCAGGCTTTTTGATTTCAAGATCATTCCAGCCCATGTGTGGTACTTTCAGTGATGGAGGAAGGACAATCACTTCACCACCAATTACATCCAAACCTTTCTCTTTACCTTCTTCACTTTTTTCAAAGAACATTTCCATTCCAAGACAAATTCCAAGAACAGGCATACTGCCAACATAGTCTCTAAATTTTACTTTAGAGTGATCTCTAATGCTATTCATTGCAGGATCAAAATTCCCAACTCCAGGTAATAATAATCCAGAGTATACATTTGGAGCATCAAAGGTAGTAATCACATCAACTGAGGCACCAACTTTTTCAAGGGAGTTTTTCAGACTGAAAATATTTCCAGCGCCATAATCAAAAATTGCGACACTTGTCATTACATTGAACCTTTTGTACTTGGAATTCCTTTTTGTTTTTTGTCAAGTGTAGATGCATTTCTTAATGCAACAGCAAGTGATTTGATTGCGGCCTCAACTTTGTGGTGATCATTATCTCCATACTTTACAGTAAGGTGAATACAGCTATTCAGATTTTGTAGTAAAGACTGGAAAAAGTGCTCAAGATCTTCTTTTGATACCTCTTCGATTTTACTTCGTTTTATGGATAAAGTCAATTTTGAGAACGGACGTTTTACTAAATCAATTGATGCTTCAGCAAGGGATTCATCCATTGGAACAGATGCATAGCTGAATCTGGTTATTCCACTTCTAGAGCCCAATGCCTTGTCAATTGTTTGTCCGATTGTAATTGCAGTATCTTCAATCAAGTGATGTTCTATCCCATCGTTTGATTTTGCATCAACTTTGAGATCCATCATCCCATGTTTACCAAAGGAGACAATCAGGTGATCAAGGAAATTTATTCCTGTTTTTATTGATGTCTTACCAGTTCCATCAAGATTTACAGATACGTTAACGCTGGTTTCTTTCGTATTTCGTTTAATTGATGCCTTTCTTGGTGCCATTTTTCTCACAGATTATGTATTTTGATTATTCTAAATTTAATACCTTTGGTAATAGATGAATTGAATCTAATACCAAAATAGCATCATTTTTTTCAAATAATTCTAGTTTTTCTTGGGGATTTTTACTAGTACCAATAATTCCACAAAAGGTGGTTTCATGTCCCAAATCAGTAGTTCTTTTTGCCATGATAAAATCCTCAAAAGAATCTCCAACATAAAGAGTTGAAGCACTA
>JBFIEJ010000119.1:0-2946 GCA_041603475.1 Candidatus Nitrosopumilus sp.
GCTCGTTTGGACATAAATCAATTTTATCTGGAATACCATCATTATCTGTATCAATAAAAGCAGAACCCGTTATAGTGTCTGGACAACCGTCTTCATCTTGGAATCTATTGTAAGTTTCAGCACTTAGTGGACATTTATCTACAGCATCTGGAACTCCATCTCTATCTCTATCACCAGAACCAAAAGTATCAGGACAACCGTCCGTATCTAAAATGCCATTGAATGTTTCAGGTTGATTTGGACAATTATCGATGGTATCAACAATACCGTCACCATCAGAGTCTGGTAATCCACCCTTACCTCCTTCTGGGGCAAAGTCTGGACATCCATCTTCATCTTGGAATTTATTATAACGTTCTTTAAGATTTGGGCATTGATCAATATGATCAGGTATTCCATCAAAGTCTTCATCATACCATGGAACAAAATTTGAAGGACAGCCATCAATTGTTCCCTCATAATCTTCTCGTAAGTTTGGACAAGCATCAAGGGAGTCATCAACGCCATCTTTATCCAAGTCCTGTGCAGCAAAAGCTGGACTTAGAGGCATACTGGTTAAAGTAGTCACAAGCAAGAGTAAGAATGGTAAAATGTGTATTTTTTTCAATGCCTAAAAATACGTTGAGGATCCAGTTATTAAACCTCACTCTAGAATCGGGCAAAAAAATCAAGAGATTTGGTAAAAGATTCCATGTCAGACAAAAAACTCGATCAATTTAAGTAAACGAAATCAAAATTTTAACATATGAGCTGCTCAGGCGAAACAGTTGAAGAAGATGATCGTTTAATTCAGATCAGGCCTGCTATATCTGAGCAATTAAAAAAAGCAAAGTATGGTGTTGCTGATCATTCTACTGTTGAATTATGTCACTGGACAAAAAAATCATTCAAACATGAAGGAAGTTGTTACAAACACAAATTCTATGGAATATCAACACACAGATGTATGGAATTTTCTCCAGCTGGTATGCATTGTGAGAATCGTTGTGTATATTGTTGGAGACCAATGGAATTTTATGACTCACTTAAAATGGAACCAGAACAAGTCGCAGAACCTAAAGATATTCTAATTAAATTAATGGCTGAAAGAAAAAAATTAATCAATGGATATTATGGAGATTCAAGAAATGATAAACAGCGATTAGATGAATCGTTGTTACCAAGTCATTATGCAATCTCACTTTCTGGTGAACCAACTATGTATCCAAAACTTCCAGAACTCATTAAATATCTAAAATCACTTGAAGCAACAAAATCAATTTTTCTAGTTACAAATGGTCAGGAACCAGACATGATCCAAAAATTACAAGATGAAGATGCTTTACCAACACAATTGTATTTGTCAACTAATGCTGCAGACTATGAATCATTTTTGAGAATTAACAAACCAAAATATGATGATTCATGGGAAAGATGGAATAAGACTTTGGATTTGCTAAAACATTTGAAAACACGAACTGTTCTCAGAATTACTCTAATTAGAGATTTTAATACAAATGAAGAAATGATTTCAGCTTTTGCTGAAATGTTTAGAAAAGCAAGTCCTCATTTTATAGAGATTAAATCATATATGCATATTGGACGTTCAACCAATAGATTGGAGCATGAAAACATGTTAGAAATGGAAGAAGTAAAAAAATTTAGTGAAAAAATTGCAAAACAAAGTAAAATATTTTCAATAATGGATGAAAGTATTGTATCAAGAATTTCAGTGTTACAAAATAATGAAAGATTTATTGATCGTTTTATTCCTGCTTATTCAAATACCATTTAGAGAATTTTCTTAAGGCTTTATACCTATGAGATAATTCATTTTTGTTTTTTAATTCTGCAAAAGTTTTTGAATAATTTTTTGGAATGAATATAGGATCATATCCCCAACCCAAACCTTTTTGGAATTTTGATATTTTACCATCAAGTTTTGCATCAAATGATTTCAAAATTTTTTGATCACAATAGGTAATAATTGAAATGAATTTTGCTTGTCTTTTAGTTTTTAATAGCTGAAGAACACCTTTGTTTCCTATAGTCTTGAAAACATATGAAGAGTACGGACCAGGAAAGCCATTAAGAGATTCAATAAAAAGTCCATCATCTTCAATAATTATTGGTTTTTTAATTTTTGAAAATGCATCTTTTGCTTTTTTTACAGCAATATCATTTAGAGAATTAGATTGAATTTCTTCTAAATTTAATTTAAAAAAACCAAGTTTTATTCCAAAAGAATTCAAAATTTTTTTGGCTTCTTGATATTTGTGATTATTAGAGGAAGCAAAGTAAATGTCAAACAACTGTTGCATATCTACCACGACTCTCTATTTCTGCAACAAGATTTATGATTTTTACATAGTAAGCATTTCCAACAACAGATTTGTATCCAGATTGAAAGTTTTTCCAAGAAGTTTTCATAATTTTTGCATGTGCACTGTTAAGAATTTCTTTTATTAGCCTCAAATCTACAGCGTGGTCTTCAGGTTTGATGGTATTTTGAGATAGGCCAAAATCAATTACATAAACAATTTTCTTGAAAAGTATAAAATTTGAAGTGGTTAGATCTCCATGCATCACTCCGTTTTTGTGTAGTAAACCAACTAGTTTCCCAATCTCTTTAGATAGTTCTATAATTTGTGATTCAGGTAAATCATGTATTGGCTTTCCAGGAATTTCTTGCATAATTATTGAGGCCTTTTTCAAATTTACAAAATAAACAAGTGGTGATGGAACTCCAAAAGATTTCACATGAGCAAGAATCTGTGATTCTTTAATTGTTCTTTGTTTGCGTATTTTTGAATCAAGTGAGGAATTGCGATAGCTCTTGATTTTCCTAATTTTTTCAATTGCTTTGTCATCTTGCCATTGAGTTTGATAAATATCAGCTTCTGCACCTTTTTTGATTAATTTCATTAACATTATAACCATAAGAATTCAATAAAAATTAATCATGGA
>JBFIEJ010000120.1:0-2882 GCA_041603475.1 Candidatus Nitrosopumilus sp.
AACAGCAGCAGGATAAAATCAAAGAAGAGCAGATTCAAAAAACCACACAGAAAAAGTCACTGGAGCAAGAGATTGCAGAGTTTTCATCATTAGGTAATGCATGCCCCACTTGCAAGCAAGAAATTACAGAAAATCACCACCATACACTTGTTGATGAAAAGCAAAGACTTGCAGGCATTTTAGAGGGAGAGATAAAATCAATTACTGATTCATTTTTTGAATCAAATTCCAAATCAAAAGAGATTCAAACAAAATTAGATTCCTATGAGGAGGAAATCTCAAAGATTGTAAAAATTCTTCCAGGAATTGCAGAACATGCCCAAAAATCCTCAAAATTGAGCCAAATTGAGGCGGATTTTGAAAATATTTTATCTCAATTTCCAAAAGAGTATGGCACGATTCCAATTGATTATCTCTCAGAACTTAAAGACAGTATTACTGCATACGAGAATGCACAAGTTCAGATGCAGCAGATTGTGCAAAATAGGGTAAAAATTCAAGAAAAATTAGAATCAGAGCAAAAACGAGTCGAGATTCTATTATCTTACGTTAAAGAGAAAGAATCAGAATTAAGAGATATTCAAATACAGTTAGAGGGATTTAGCATACTGGATGAAAAAATAAAATCAATAGAAAGTGAGCTCCAAGAAATCAGAGGAAAAGTTACAAAATTATCTGCAATCATAGCAGCATCAGAAGAAAAGGTAAACAATGAAAAAGATAGAATTGCACAAAATCAGCGAAAGATATCTGAATCAAAAAAGTGGGAATCAAAATACAAAAAGTATGTCCAATTCCAAGAATGGCTAGAATCATTTTTCATTCCAACTATATCTCAGATTGAAAAGCAAGTGTTGTTGTCAATTTTGCAGAATTTCAATGAGACATATACAAGATGGTATTCTATTTTGGTTGAAGATCCTACTAAAGAAAGTAGAATTGATGAGAACTTTACACCTATTGTGAATCAAGATGGATTTGATCAAGAGATAGGCTATTTGTCAGGAGGTGAGAAGACAAGCATTGCACTAGCATATAGACTGACTTTGAATTCACTAATGAGAAAAGAGACTGAATCAATGAAATCTAATTTGTTGATTTTAGATGAGCCAACTGATGGATTTTCTAAAAATCAACTAGGAAAGATACGAGAGTTGCTTGATGAATTAAAGTCAGAGCAGATAATTTTGGTCTCACATGAAAAAGAACTGGAAACATATGTTGATAACATATTTCAAATCTCAAAGGAAAACGGAATTTCCAAGATTTCCCAAGCTTGAGTCGGAAATGAGAAAAGTCTCAGAATATTACAATAATTCCCAAAATTACTATAATTTTGCTTAAAATAGAGTGATTTTAGGCATAAAAATTCACATTTTATATACATATGCGTTGCTAGTGGAAATTAAAAAATTTTAGCGAATTATCGCCATCAATAAATATCTCAATGTCGTCATTATGACTTACATGAACAAGGGAGAGCTAAAAAAGATTGTAAAAAAGATGAGGCAAGACAATCAGATCTTCAAACAAAAAAGCAAACTTGCATCACTTTCAAATGAGATTCCCGATTCACTTGTTGGAAGAACCAAACAGACAAATCAACTGGTGAGATATCTCATAGGATATGAAGAGGGAATGGTGGTTCCTCTGATTTCTGTTTTTGGTAGAAGCGGTTCAGGAAAATCAAGTGTGGTCAAGTTTGTGTGTTCAAACATTTCAGAGATAGAGTACTGTCATGTGAATTTTAGAAAAGCAAAAACCATTTTTGGTTGTGCCAATCTGATTTTGGGTGCAATGGGATATGAAGGAATCAAAAGTGCAAAGGGAATGAACAAGGCAATAGATACCATTTATGATGCAATAAAGAAGAAAATGTCAGATTCCCCAAAGAAACTCTTTGTTTTGATTTTAGATGAATTTGATGTGATAATGTATGATCGTAGAAGCAATCCTTCAGACTTTGTTTACAAGTTAATTGAGATGCAGTCTGACTTGGGAGAAGCAAATATTCCAACTACGATCATTACCATATCAAACAATGTGGTTGGAGATTACGAGTTTGATGACAGGGTCCGCTCGAGAATTGGAAGCTCTGAGATATTTTTCACACCATTCTCAAAGGAAGATATTTTGAAGATTCTTGAGGAGCGTGCAGGTGAAGCAATTGAGGAGAAAGTTGACCCACTAGTGCTTGAAGATATTGCACAAAGATGCTCAGAGGAGCACGGAGACATTAGAAGGGCAATTGAATTGCTTCGTGTATCTGCTGAGCTTGCATCATCTAAGAAAAAGCCAATATCAAAGATATTTGTCCTCACTGCTGCCCAGAGATTAGAAAAAGACAGGCTGGAGGAGACTATGGAGACATTGTCTGTGAAATCAAAGTGGGTGTGCTTTTCACTTGCAGCACTGTGTTATCTTACTGGAAAAGATTGGCATTCAACAATGCATGTTTTTGAGCATTATAGGAAGATGCTTCCTCCCGGAAGCACACTGATCAGTTACAGAAGGGTCTCTGATCTGCTAGTTGATTTGAGTAATACCGGAATAATATCATCATCTACTACTTCAGAGGGAAGAAACGGATACACCTCAAAATTCATGCTCAACATGAATCCTGAAACTGTCGGAAAGATGATTGATGAGAAAAAGTGGGAGATGGTTGTTATGGAGAAAGAGAAAGAAGATGTGATGAATCTATTTTCAAAAAGTGATTTGGCTAGAGGTAAACTGTTTGGAGATATCTTGTACAAAAAATGAATTAGGTCCCATTATTCATTATTACTTTTTACTTTGATACACCTTGTAAATCAGTCAGCATTTTATCAGTATCTTTCCGTGCTTGGTCTTCAGGATTCATACTTTCATCATTTTGAGGT
>JBFIEJ010000121.1:0-2815 GCA_041603475.1 Candidatus Nitrosopumilus sp.
AATTGATGTCACAGGGCCAGTATTAGTTCCACAGATAAAAGAACCACAAGTAATCTCAGTTTCTGCTTTTTTGATAATACTTACATCATAGGCTTCAAGGTAAATTAGCTTGTTTGGTTTTCCACTAACAACAACTACATCGCCAGGATGATATTCAGATTTATCAGTAGAAACTAAGAGAGACAAATCGTCATCAATACCAAATACAAAATCATTTGCAACACTGAATTGAGTACTTTCAGAAATATTAGAATAAGATGCCTTTACAGTGTAGAGGCCTTCACTAAATACTGTAGCTGGTAATTCAAAAAGGCTTGAAAAGTCACCACCTTGGGTAGGATAAACAGAAGATTCATGAATTTGTTTGTATGGGAAAACTCCATCAAGAACTTTTATTGTTACTCTTTCTGGAACAACAAGACCTTCATCACCCTGTTGACGTTGTATTACATTGCCAACAACTTTTAATTTTTCACCAGCTTTGTATAATGACTTTTCTGTGGATATAAAGAGAGGGACAGTGGATAGGGAATCATTTTCAGGATCTGCAGAAACTTTGAAAAACAAGTCTACACTTTCAGATGCAATTGCAGCTCTAATTTTGTATACTCCAAAATTAGATTTGGTTACATCACGTTCAGCATCATCGATTTTAAGGGTAGCCTGTTTTTCAGTAATTGGAGTTACCCATGACCATGAAAATCGTTGATTTTCAATGGTTGCACCAGAATTACGTATACTTCCATCAGGTTTTGTAATTGAAATATCAATGGAATTATCGCCAGTTGGTGGGATTACACCAGTGAGATAGACAGTTTCTCCCAAACCATAAACTTCCTTATCTAATGAAATTATTGGTCCACCTGTCAAATCTAAAGAATCAACAACAGAGAATACATCTGTTGCAGTAATAGACTGATATTCAGATTTGACTAGATAATTTCCAGTAGTGAAAATATTTTTGGTCACATCAACTTGAACAGAATAACGACCAGAAGTTTCAGGTATTGCTGTGAAATCATAACCAACAACCACATTGTTATTTTTTGACAGGGATTCAATTTCTAAAGGAGAACCATCCTCATGAGAAATTGAAATTTTAACTCCTGCACCTGTATTGTAACTAGTATTACCATAAGGATCCTGTACAAAACCACTAATCGTCATGGTCTCACCAAATTCATAGACATCCATATCCATCTCAACTGTTAATGGTTCATCAGATGCAACAAAGTTTTCAGGATCGTTTACCACAGGAATAATAATTTTAGCAAGCCCAATATCTTCAGATACAGAAATTTTGTAATCACCTAATCTGAGAGAATTGTCAGGAATAGTAAATGAATAAGAAAAAGAACCATCACCCTGAATAGTCACACCATCTAGAATTTTAAATCCAGCATCGCTACCAGAAGAAGCAGTGCCTTCAAGACTAGTTTGTTTTGTTTGAATAATTTCCAAATTCATGGTTCCAATAAAAACATCGTTCAATCTACCAGAAATATTTACAGTATCACCCAAACCATATGCTTCTTTATCTACCCACAGAGATATAGGAACATCTTCTTTGAAATCTTCTACAACTTCAAATGAAGTTGTAGCAGACCTGTCAAAGTATTCAGCATTAATGGTATAAGTCCCATATCCAGGATTGACAGTTGTTATGAAAATACTAGTTTTAAAGTCGTCACTAGAGTTTGGAAAAATATTTCCTTGAGATATTACATTTTCACCATTATCAGTAACAGTAAATTTCATTCCTTCAAAAGGAATTATTTCAGTACTAGATGCAAGTATAGTTACCCATTGCCCTGGAATGTATTGAGAACTATCAGTGGAAATTACCAGAGTGCCTTCTTCTTTGATTTCTTTTTCAATTATTTCATAGCCTACTGAAAAACTAGTAGTATCAGTTACACCAGCATAACTTACAGATACATCATAATTTCCCTCATTAATTCCAAGTACTTGATGTAAGCTAAGTGTGGTTTCATAATTCAAATTAAAATCAGGATACATTGTTACAATTTTATCAAAGTTTGGACCAGTAATCGTAATTATAATTTGTTCAGGTTGGAAGAATGGCTTTACAATAAAAACTTCTTCAGAAACACTTCCAGAAATTACTGCAACATCTCCAAATAGATAAGATGGTTTTTCAGAATTTACTCTAATAGAAACACCTTCAGATTCCTGAGTCTCAATTAATTTACCATTAGAAGAACCAGCAGTTGAAGTTACAAATTTCCAATCAGAAGAAGCATCTGAATCAAATCCATCATAGAGTCTCTGCCAAGAAGTAAAATCATTTTGGAGATCTTTAATAGTTGGAGTTTTATCAATTACAAGACTGTTTTCATTTCTAAGTTCTACAGACTCGTTTAGATCAGTGAACCAAACATTTTGATAAGAATAAGTTAGAAATTGTCCAGATTTAATTACAGTGCCAGATGGAATGGTCATTGTTTTTTTCAGAATTGTAGTAGATGCAATTTCCCATCCACTCATATCAATATCAGAATCAGTTGGATTGAACAATTCAATCCATTCAGAGATAGATGCAGAATCATCACCAGGAGGATTAATGTCGACTTCGTTAATCACAACATGATCTGCAATTTGGGCATATGCAGGGGTCAGAATTACTGCAAAAAGAAGTATTGAAAATACTAGAAGTACATTACGATTCATGTTCAATTCCTAATTTGTTTGCCTAACAGACTCATTTTAGAATGGAATTGAGGAAAAGTTGAGCTAATTGTTAAAGTCAGATATCTTAATACCATGAAAATTTAGGCGGTTTTTCAGTATTAAG
>JBFIEJ010000122.1:0-2781 GCA_041603475.1 Candidatus Nitrosopumilus sp.
CCTATATTTGCTAAATTAATTGAGATATCATCAGTGTTTGGCTCAAATCGTACATGCTCAAAAATTATGTCTTCGCGATGAATTTGATTTTTTGATTTTTCATGAAATGATAGGTCATATGTGAATGCACTAATGCTATCCATCCCATTAAACAAAATTACAGATCCGACTGAACTAACTATACCTAAAATGACAATACTACCCATTACCTGGCTTACTGCATGTCGTTTTTTTAGAAAAGGTCGAGAAGGGGCATTTCTCACTATTTACCACCATTCTTTGAATACCACTCAGAAACGAATACCTCAACATGAGATATTATTTGAGAGAAATCAGGCTCTGCGATCAAATGAATTCCATAATGATCTGCAAGATTATCTACCCCATCATTAATTCCAGATACTGTAACAAGTAATGTATTAGTTGGATCAATATCTAATTTTGGAACAAGTATAGAATTCATATCAGATTGGTCAATTCCTCCAGGTTGATTTTTGATAAAGATCAGAATAGATTCATTTGTAGATTTGCTTTTTCCGTATATTGGAATTTCATGTACATTTCCACTTTTACCTTTAATTGAAACATTGAGTTTTGCAGTAAAGTTGAATCCTTCTAATAGTTTTACCAATTCATCTTTGATTTGATTTGTGTCAGAATTAATTGAGATTTGTGTATTTTTTAATTTGTATGAAAATGTTGTAACAAATTGTCCAGAATTTGTGTCAAAATCATGTTCATGTTTTCGGCAATGTAATTTGATTACAGCATTATCAAATTTTTCTGAACAATCTCCACATTGATACCACATTGCAGGAACACGAATTTCTTTCTCAAAGTTTTTGATGGGTTTTTTACATGAAGGGCACAACGATGTTTCTTGATTTGAAAAATCAAAATTGGTACTTTCTGTGATGTAACCACATTTTTTGTGTTCAAATAGGTTTAGTTTTTCAACATTCATAGAATGACATTTTGGACAGTATAATCTCATACTAGATGAAAATGTATCAGGATGTAAAGGACACACAATTAATTTTTCATAAATTTTTTTCTCTAAAATTCCATCAGCAACTAAATTATCAAGATATTCAATGTTATCTTGAGCTTCACCAATTTTTGATAAAATTGGATAAAATAAATGCCCTTCATTATAATCAACAAAAGGGATAATTGTTCTATCCGTAAGTTGCTGTACTTCTTGAATTAACTTGACAGATTTTGTAGCAGAAGCTGAAGGTAAATCTACTTCCGGTATTCTAATTGGTGTATCTATAGTCGAATCTTCCAAAATTATTTCAGATTTTGTCTCATTAGAATTACTCTTGAAAATTGAGGAAATCCCCTCAAGACCAGCCAATTTTGACTCTTTTCGCTCAACCTTGGAATTATCAGGAACAGATTTTTTCCCAAACATCAAAAATTCACCCCACATAGTAAGAATACATCAGATATCATGACAGTATTTTCTTAACCTAATGAAAGGTAAAAGGAAAATGTTGTTCAATTGAACGAACATTTTTTCATCTTAGAAATAGAGATCATATTTCAAAAGAATACATTTTCTTACAATGTAATTACATTTAAAAATATAATTGAATGTTTTGTCCAAATGAACGAACAAGCGTTAAAACACAAATGTGACTAATAAAACCTAATTTGAGATTAAAGATTTTCAAGGATAAATTATCAGTGTTACAAAAATTTCCTTCAGATACTAAAAATATTTTAAAATCAGACAAAAATGATTCTAAAAATATTTCAGAGAATTTAGAAATTGAGACAAAGATTCCACAATTCATGACTCTTTCAAAATTAGATTGGGATAATAATGAAATTCATGCAGGAATCATCAAAGATCCAACAGCTAAAGGAGGATTACGCTATCAAGTAATTGAACCAGTTCTATCAGAAAGAGACCAAAAAGCATTTGAAATAATCAAAAAATTATTAATCACTGAACTTTCTGTTTCCCTTCATGAGATAAAATCTAAAGAAGACGCCGAACGTAGATTAAAAAAGAAAATAACTTCAATGATTAAAAAGTACAGATTAAAAATCCCACCAAAAAATATTGCTAAAATTAATTATTTTGCAATTAGAGATTTTGTACATCTTGGAAAAATTGAACCCCTAATGAGAGACCATATGATTGAAGAGATTAGTTGTGATGGAACAAATATTCCATTATACATTTGGCATAGAGAACATGAATCAATGCCAACAAACATCATATTTGAAAAAGATGCAGAATTAAACAATTTCTCACGAAAGATGGCATATATTTGTGGGAAACATGTTTCAATGGCAGACCCAATTGTGGATGCATCACTTCCAAATGGAAGTAGAATCAATCTCACATTAGGTCACGAAATTACAAAGCGAGGAAGTACATTTACAATAAGACGGTTCAGAGCAGATCCCATCACAATTATTGATTTGATAAAATTTGGAACAGTATCAGTAGACATTGCAGCTTACATGTGGTATCTAGCAGAAAAAAGATCAACTATGCTCATTGCAGGAGGTACTGCAAGTGGAAAAACTACTGCCCTAAATGCCCTAGCCTCATTTATCAGACCAGGCCAAAAAGTAGTCAGTATCGAGGACACACAGGAATTAAACTTACCACATGAAAATTGGATTCCGGCAGTATCACGACAAAACTTTACGGACACACAAATTGGTGAAATTAATCAATTTGATCTATTACGTGCAGCTCTCAGACAAAGACCAGATATCATTATCGTTGGGGAAACAAGAGGAAGAGAAGCTTACACA
>JBFIEJ010000123.1:0-2773 GCA_041603475.1 Candidatus Nitrosopumilus sp.
ACCGGGAAAACACACATCGTGTACCTTGTAGCAGAGCTTGCAGGATTACCAATGTGGGAAATCAACTGTGGTCTTGCCACATCTGTTTTTGATTTATTTGGAAGATATGTTGGATTGGGAAAAGAAAACTGGATTGATGGATTGATCACCGGATGGTGTAGAAAAGGGGGCATACTGTATCTTGATGAGGCAAACATGATGAAGCAAGACGTTGCAACTAAACTAAACCCACTACTTGATCAAAGAGGTCATATGGTATTAACAGAAAAGGACAGTGAGATTATTCACAGACACAAACATGCATACATGATAATTAGCATGAACCCGGTATCATCAGAATTTGCAGGTACAAAACCAATTAACGCGGCTATGAGAAGAAGGATGAGTGTCTGGTTAAACTTTGACTATATGAGTGTTGGAGATAATATTGACGAAAAAGAAATCAACATGGTATCAAAGAAGGGAGGAATTCCTTTGGCAGATGCAGAAATTATTGTAAGAGTTGGAGCAAAATTAAGACAAGAATACAAGATGGGAGATCTCCCATACGGTCCATCCGTAGGTGATTTAGTAAACTGGGCAAAGATTTGCTCAGATGGAGTATCAATAACAGATGGTGGAAATGAGACATTGATTCCAATGACAAGTGATGATCCAGAAGTGCAAGACGAAGTAAGACACATTGTCAAAAAAGTGCTAGAGAGTCAGGCAGCTGCTAGGAAAAAGGTGTAATCTAATTGAAAGAAACCATACAAGATATGGCACATCATTTATTTTTTGAGATCTGCCAAAAGAAACCAACAGATATTGATGTGTTCTTCAATGATCAAATTCATTTTCCAAGAATAGATTTCCACGAAAGAATGACGGTTTACATACCCATGCCACGCCCAGTGCAAGGCATACAAATCATTCAGGGTTGTTCATTTAGCAATATGGAAAAATCCCAACAGATGGTTTTTGCATTATTTTTTGCATCAGTATGTCATGCTGCAGCTCATGCAAAAGTCACAGATTATGATAAATACAAAGACTGGATGAAAGGAAAAAATAAAAACCGAGCACTAGAGACAATGGAATTTATTGAAGATGTCAAAGTTAATGAATTCTTAAAAAATGATTTTCCTGAATACTATTCAGAGATTAAAAAAATTGAAGAGTTTTTTAAAATCATAAATGAAAAAAAAGAATTAGAGGATAAGCAAACACATTCAAAAAAAATTTTCTCTGAAAAATACATTGCAATGATTCAGAAAACACAAGATATTATTCAACAAAAAATATTAGAGGTTGATTTTGAAGATACTGAAAAAATTCTGTTAATTGCAGATATAATTTATAAATCAACTAATCTTTCAAGCAAATACAAAATTCCTTTTGAAGATCATTATAATCACCCAAAAACTATCAAAAAGTGGAATGAAAACATATCAATAAACATTGAAGGAAGATATCAAGAAATAGTTGAGAGATTTGGAGAGATATGGTTTGATCAATTAAAACGTAGAAATAAAGTTAAGAAAAAATATGGTGCCATTACACATGATTTAGAATTTGATAAAATCGATTTTGCTCCAGAAAATATTGGTGAATATCTAAGATTAAAAAATGCAACTCATTTGTTTTTGAAGAAAATGTCTTCACAAGTAAAAATGACTCCAAATATTCAAGATGAAGGAATGCCTGAAGATATGGGATTACTAGAAATGCAAGCGGCAATTCAGGCAGTAGCTGCTCAAAATGCAAGTATTCAAATGTTTGAACAAGATGATGTCAGAAGAATAGAAGAAGAGTGGGCCATAGTTGTTGATACAAGTAGTAGTATGAGATTAAAATTTGATGAAATGAAAAAATTTGCAATTTGTCTGGGTGAGGCAGCAAATGAAGTAAATTCTAAGAATGGCAAATGGGGATTTTTTACTTTTAATAATAATTTCACAATAGTAAAAGACCATTATGAAAATTATGATCAACATTCAAAATCAAGAATTGGTGGAATTGAGATCAAAGGATTATCATTTATTGCAGATGCAGTAAAATTATGCTGTAGAATTTTAGAGCGTGAAAATATTGAACGTCGATACATCTTTTTAATTACTGATGGTCAGGCTTTAGGCACACAGGAAGCTGACAAGTCGATGAATGAAGCAATTGAAATTGCAAGGAAGAAAGGAATCAGCGTAGTAGGTATAGGGGTTCCACAGGGAAATACAAAGATCTTTACCATGAGCATGCCATATGAAGGATTAAGAAAAACGGTGGCCAAATTTTTGAATGCATATACGCTTCTGGCAGAAGATGATCTTTAATCAAAAAAACATATGAAAATCATCAAAATTTTTTAATAGAACATTTTCTTACGATCATCAGAGTAAAAATTTGTGATTTTTATGCATTTGAATTGAGCTGTAATTCAAAAAAATTACATACGCGACTAGATATTCTATTAGCCAAACCAATAATTAATAAAATGAAAACCAAACTAAGCAAAAAACGTGCAATTAGTACAGTACTAACAACAGTCATCATATTGGTGTCATCAGTTGTACTTGGTTCAGGTGTTGTTTTGTATGGTACCAGTCTCTTCCAAGGCGGTACACAAACAGAGAACATCTCAGTATCAGGAACCAAGGTATGGGTACATACTACTGCAACAGACGGTTTAGCTTGGGGCGCATCAGGCATTAGAAATACAGGAGATAAAGTTGTATCAATAGATAAAATACAGATTAGAGGTACAGACATTCCATTTTCACAATGGTATGCAGATACC
>JBFIEJ010000124.1:0-2645 GCA_041603475.1 Candidatus Nitrosopumilus sp.
CATCCCTTCAAACCATCTTTGGCATTATGAAATACATGAATATCAGAATAACCTAATTTTTCAGAATAGTTTTTCAATTTCATAGCAATTGCCTCACTATCATCAATGATTACAATAGGTCTTGTAATTTGAATTGCAGTTGAAAAAATTGTTTTAGCTTTTTGATATGCCTCTTTAGCTTTGTCAAATTCACCTAAACTTAGAAGACACTTTGATGCACATAGTAATGCACCCCGAATGTTTTCGGCATTTTTTGATTCAGAATATTTTAAAAACAATTCACCAGCAGAGCGAATTTCATTTTCAGACACTTTACCTTGTCGGGATTTACATTCAGCTGCTAACATATACATCAAAGCAGACTTTAGAATCTCTGACTTTTTCATAGACTCTGCCTGATTAAGAAATAGATTATGAGCTGTAATGAATTGCTTATTTTTTAGATGAGTAAGTGCAATTTCACAATTTGTTTTTGCATCCAATACCAATAACAACTGTTTTGATTTTATAAGATTTTGTAGTGCTGAAAAAAACTATGGGTTAATAACAGCACGACCAATAATTTTTCGTGCTTTAAGATCTTCTAGGGCATTGTTTGCCTCATTAAGGGTATATCTTTTGGATATGACAGGATTGATTACTCCTTTTCTTGCAAGTTCTAAAAGTTCTACCATATCTGTGTAATTTCCAGTGTATGCTCCTTGAATGATTAGAGATTTCAGTGGGATGGTTACAAGTGATACTTCCAAAGAGCCTCCAAACAATCCAACAAGAACTATGTTTCCTCTTTTTCTTACAGCACCTAATGCTGTTCTAACTGTTTGAGGGGCATTAACAAAGTCAATTACACTATCTGCACCTTTACCATTACAAATAGAAATTATCTTGTCAATTGTACTGCCACCCCCACTAGATATTGAACCTACAACATTAGTATTTACAACAAAATCTGCACCCATCTTTTTTGCAGTATCAAATTTTTTATCATCATTATCAATGCAGATGATTTTGGCTTTGGTGATTGCTTTAGCAATTTGAATGGCCATCAATCCCAAGCCACCAGCTCCAATTATCACCATATATTCCGGAGAATTTGCATTTGCTTTTTTGACAGCATTGTAAGCTGTTAGTCCAGAGCATGCAAGAGAAGTTGCAGCATCAGGATCAACACCATCAAGTTTAGCTAAATATTTAGAATTAGGAATTAATGCATAATCAGAATATCCACCATCTTGAAAGACTCCCATTGACTTTGGAGTATCACATAGGTTTTCATTTCCAACTTTACATGCAGGACACTCACCACATCCAATCCAAGGAAAAACCAAAACATCATCACCTTTAGAAACACCAGATACTGCATCCCCAATCTCCTCAACAGTGCCAACAATTTCATGACCGGGTGTAACAGGATACTTTACACCTCTATCAGTTACTTTCATGAATTGACCATCTCCTAAATCATAGCCACCTTCCCAAAGATGCAAATCACTATGGCAGACACCTACAGATTTTACCTTTACTAGAACTTGGGCACCCTGTGGTTGCGGAGTCTCAGTTTCCGATACTGCAAGAGGTTCATTTGGGCCTGTGATTCTGGCAGATTTCATAAAAATAATTTTTGTCTGAACAATATAAGAGTTGACTGGATGTGAGAAAAAAATAGAGCCCTTAGATATTATTGAATAGAACAAAAATGAATTTGTGAGTGAAGCAGAAACTCCAAACAGCATTTCTCAAGAGCCGGTGAGTATTCTATTTAGCCCCTCTTCAGTAGCCAAAAAAGATGTTTGGGAAATTGATCTTATTCAGATTTTGAACATGTTAATTAAAATTCTTGAAAAAACAGGTAAGAAAGATCTCAAAGTAGCAGGTATGGCTGCGTTATCATCATCATTAATCTATAGAATGAAGGTAGAAAGTATTTTTGCATTACAAAGAGCTGCTATGGAGAAAAAACCAATGCATCAAAGAACAGATATAGATATTGAATTAATTGACATCCCATACAGACATGAATCCACATATCCTGTATCTTTAGATGACTTGTTAGGACTACTTCAAAATCTTATTGGAACCATTGCAAACCCACAATCAAGAAGAAACAGACAACTAGAAATTGAACCAATAGAGGCACCTGACTTTAATGAATATTTTATCTCACTTGAAAGCATAATTGGAAAATACGAGGACTTGGTGATGAAGAAAATTGCTTCAACAGGATTTGGATTTTTACAAGACATCATTACAGAACTTGACGAAGTAGATTCAATTCGATGTTTCTTTGCAATTTTATTTTTAGCAAGGGATCAAAAAGTAGACCTTGAGCAAGTTGAAGAAGACATCAAAATCATAGCAATAAAAGAAGAGTTAACAAATTGATCAATTATGAACAAAGGATTTCTTTAACTATATTTCACATGGAATTATAGTAAATGGCAAAAATTGATAATTTAGATGAGGCAACTGCTAGAATCGAGGCAGCTTTGTACTCTGCAGGCAGGCCATTAAGAATTGAAGATATCATTAGGGCCTCAGGCACAGAATCTAGGACAAAAACGCTTGATTTGCTAAATAATATCATGAAGAAAACAAAATCAGCATTCAAGGCACTTGAAGTAGTAATTTTGCCAGATGGTTCTTAC
>JBFIEJ010000125.1:0-2644 GCA_041603475.1 Candidatus Nitrosopumilus sp.
AAGAAACCATACAAGTTATGGCATCTCAAATATTTTTTGATATTTGTGAAAAGAAACCAATTGATGTGGATTTGTTTTTCTCAAATGAAATCCGTTTTCCTAAAATAGAATATGAACCAAGAACTACAGTTCATTTCCCAATACCTAGAGAATACAAAGGAATGCAGATAATCCAAAATAGCATATTTTCAAATCTTGAAAATTATCAAAATACAATTTTTGCATTGTTTTTTGCGTCTGTTTGTCATTTGGCAGGACATGCTAAAGTTACGAATTACAAAATATACAAAGAATGGATGATTGGAAAAAGTCAAGATAGAGCACTACAAACAATTGAATTCATTGAAGATATCAGGGTAAATGAATATCTAAAAAACCATTTCCCAGAATATCATTCAGAGATTTCCAAAATTCAAGAATATTTTGATACAATTAATGAAAAACACGAGTTGGAGGATTTTGGAAAATATTCAAAAAAGACATTTGCAAAAAAATTCATTCAAAATCTATCAAAAGAGAGAAACGACATTATGGGTAAAATTGTTAATTTAGAGCCTGAAAATGAGAAAGAATTCCTAGAAATTGCAGATACTGTTTATGAATCCCTAAGCATTTTGTCAGATGAAGCATATCCATTCACTGAGAATCAATCTCATCCTGAAACAATTACTAATTGGAACAAAAATATTTCTCTAAAAACAGATGGCAGGTTTCATGAAATAGTAGAAAGACTTGCAGACATTTGGTATGGTCAGATTAAACGTAGTGCCAAAGTGAGTAAAAAGTATGATAAAATTGTAGAAGGATTGGAATTTGATAGAATTGATTTTGCACCAGAAAACATTGGAGAGTATTTGAGATTAAAAAATGTAACACATATGTTTTTGAAAAAAATGTCCAACCAAATGAAAATGACTGCAAATATTCAAGACGAGGGAGTTGCAGATGACATGGGTTTGCTTGAAATGCAAGCTGCAATTCAGGCAGTTGCATCAGAGAATGAAAGTATACAAATTTTCGAGCAAGACGACATTAGGAGAACAAAGGAAGCATGGTCAATTATCGTAGATACCAGTAGCAGTATGAAATTGAAATTTGATGAAATGAAAAAATTTACAATGTGTTTAGGTGAAGCAGCAGATGCTGTTAATGCAAGAGATGGAAGATGGGGATTTTTTACATTTAACAATGATTTTAGCATAATAAAGGACCATGACCAAAACTTTGATCAAAGTGCAAAGGCAAGAGTGGGCGGAATTGAAATTAAGGGATTGTCATTTATTGCAGATGCCGTAAAATTAGCTACAAGAGTTTTACAAAAAGAATTAATCGATAAAAAATACATTTTCTTAATTACTGATGGCCAAGCATTAGGTACTATTGATGCAGATAAAAAAATGCAAACTGCCATAGCAGATGCACGAAAGGCAGGAATCAATATTGTAGCTATTGGAATACAAGATGGAAATACAAAGATCTTCTCAAGATGTATCCCATATGAGGGATTACGAAAGACCATAGCTAAATTCCTTAATGCATACCAAATGTTAGCTCAAGATGACCTATGATGAGGTGATCTCAAAAAAATAGGTTTTTTGGATGCAAAAACACGGATTTTTCTCATATTATATGAAAATGAGGCAGTTTTAAAAAAGTCTAGGCTCAATTGGTGAAAATTAAATGATCTGTAATTCTAAAAAATTACATACGCGACTAGATATCAGATTATTGAAAAAAACAATCAATAAAATGAAAACCAAACTAAGCAAAAAACGTGCAATCAGTACAGTACTTACAACTGTCATCATATTGGTGTCTTCAGTTGTACTTGGTTCAGGAGTTGTTTTGTATGGTACCAGTCTTTTCCAAGGCGGTACTCAATCAGAAGCAATTTCAGTATCAGGTGTAAAAGTATGGGTGCATGCTACTGAGGAAGACGGATTAGCTTGGGGTGCAGCAAAAATTAGGAATACTGGAGATAAAGTAGTGTCTATAGATACAATCCAGATTAGAGGATCAAACGTACCATTTTCACAATGGTATCCAGATACCACCGTTAACAGTACAGTGTTCCAACAAGCATTACACCTACCAGCATGGTCAAATACTAACGGAATGTTAGCTGATGAAGGTTCAAACGGATGTTCAGGATCTGCAGTATCAGTTACATTTACAGGAGTAGGCGACGTATGTGCAGCAGCAGGAAGTGGTCCAGTTGGTTTAACACCAGGAAGTTCAGCCATTATCTATTTCAAAATGACAAATGGAACAGTGACTACATTAGACTCTGGTGCTAGTACAACCTTGAACATATTTGCAGGTAAAGCAGGAGCACCTCAATCAATCACAATAGAAGGAATATCCTAGGATAAGGGAATTTTTTAAATTATCCATAAAACCTTTTTACATTTTCTTTAGTATTTACAAAAATCATGAATTGTATGTATTGTAATGTTTCATACTGGTCAATATATCTAAAAAATCAGAAATAATGATTGAACATCATGGGTAAAAAGGACAAAGAGCAAGGCTTAGAGACATTTCTTAAAAGTGAATTTTTAGGCGAATTAAAAAATGAAACACCTGTAGGATCAATTTTACTGGAAAAATATCCGCTAAAAGCACCATTTAGTTATGCAAACAT
>JBFIEJ010000126.1:0-2596 GCA_041603475.1 Candidatus Nitrosopumilus sp.
AATCAATTCATTGATGAAGTAAACCAAGTATTTGATACTAATGCAAAACTCCACTCTACATTTATTCACAGTGACGATGAAACAAGTAGAGCCCTTGAAACCTCAGGAGTGATTTCGGGAAGAGGAACAATTTCTGCAGTATACACTATGCCTATGGAAGATACTTCTTCAATGTATGAAAAAATTTCAGCCATTTTAATTTCAAAAAAGATTAGAGATTCAGGAGGATTTTATGATATAGCCAAAAATCTTTCTACAAATGAGAATTCCAAAATGTCATTCTCAATAATACCATCTGAGACTAAAACACTTTTGCAATTGAGATTATCAGTAATTTATCCCAATACTGCATCATCAGTTAATGAGATCAGTCCACTAGAATTTTTAAAAATCGATGAGATAAAAAGATCAAATTATTTTTCTACTGGAAATTATCCATTAAACTCTATCATTCAAGTGGTCATTTTATCTTCTGAGGATACAAATGTTTCAGATGTCAGAGGAAACATTCTTCCAACAAAATTGATTGGAAATGAGATGATTCCAACAGACATTACAACAGCAGGATGGGTCTTTGATCCTATGGAAGGTAAAAGAATCCAAGGAAAATATATTTTCGGAGAGGATACATCAGTTAGCAAAGAGAAATTAATGTTTTCTACAGGGGGTAATCAACTCGAATGGGTTCCACCCGCAGTTGAATTTGATGAATCAATTGCAGTTGTAGTAATTATTACAATAGTTGCAATAGCTGCTGCGTTATTTTATTTGAAAGGATATAAAAAATAATTACAGTAAAAGAACTGCTGCTGCAAAGACAGTAGTCCATTTACCATCTTTATCACCTTTGGTTGATTGAGTAATGTTATGTGTGTTATAGATTTGTCCAGAAATTGACCACTGTTGTCTTTTTTCATCCCAGTTTTTATCGACATCAAAAGGAATTCCTAAAGATGATGCTAACATTTGAGCAGCAATGTCTTCAGCATATTCGCCTGCTTGGGTTTCATTCTGTCCAAATGACTCATATTCTGAGAGATACCCATATCGGCTCTTGTCTTTTGGTTGTGCAAGTCCAACTGATGCAGCACATACTCTTTGAGGTTCGTTTGTTTGATTCTTGGAATAAATTGTAAACAGTATCTGTCCTGGACTAATTCTTTTTAGTCCCTCCTTTCGTGGGATCAATTTTGCATTTGGTGGAAAGATGCTTGATATTAAAACAAGATTAGTTCCAGCAATTCCGGCATCCCTTAGTGCATATTCAAAACTTGTCAATCTATCCTCATGAACACCTTTTCCTTTTGTAAGAAAAAGATTCTTTGCTACCAAGTCTAACATTTCTGAATTGATGAAAGATAATTATTATTTATACTTTAATTGGACGGAGGCATCTTAAATTTGGGTTAAAAAATTTGCAATTTCTTCACCATGCTTTTCAACATCAATATCTCGAAAAATCTTTCGTACAATTCCTTTTTTGTCAATAATAAAGGTAGAACGTTTTGGCAATCCAATAAAATTCAACCCAGCATACTGCTTGCAGGTATCCTTTGCAGTATCACTTAGATGAATGTATGGAATGTCATAATCTTTAACAAATTTTGCTTGATCCTCAACTGTATCAATTGAAATTGCAAAGATCTCAGCACCCTTAGAAATGATATCATCATATGATGAAATCACACTTTTAGCCATTTTGAAAACTTTTTTGGATGGACATCCAAACAAATGATTTTTCGGATAAAAGCAGAGAACCACATTCTTTTTGTCTCTAAAAGAATCAAGAGATATAGTATCTCCATTGTTTGCAACCAGATTGAAATTAGGGGCTTGTTGTCCTTCTTGCATATCCGTAATTATTTTTAGAGTATTTAACAATCAATTTTTTTAAAAACTCATGACTAGAGCAAAGATTTTAGTCATTTTTGCGTTTTTTCTTTCTTTTGTCAGGGGATTTTTTAGTTTGTGTTAGAAATATGAAGGAGAAGAATGCACCCAATCCAAAATTAATTACGCCCATAAAAGTAATTATCATAGTCATCGATGGAGGAGCAATTTTCAAACCGATAATCATCCCCAAAATACCTGTTACAAAAAACATCATCATCAGAACCTTAACTCTTGTTGGTTCAATGTATCTCATAACAGGTATCAAAATTAGGCATTATTATAAACTGACGGAAAACAAAGTGCTTTAAGATAAATATTGATTTTAAATAAACCGCAGGTAACACTTTAAACCTTCAAAAATTTCATTTTACTTCGTGCCAATGTAGCTCAGCCTGGTTAGAGCAGCTGATTTGTAATCAGCAGGTCGTGGGTTCGGATCCCGTCATTGGCTCCATATTTTTAAAAATTAGTCTAACAATTTGGCAATACGATTAAGTATACTGAATTTTGGAACAATGTCAAATGAGTTCAGACGATTTTGAGCAAAGTCAAAAAAATGACAATCATGTATCAGTTAAAAAATCGACTTTTAATGGATTAATCATATCTTTAATCATCGTTGTAGGAATTGCTGCATTTTTTGCAGGTTCCTATTCCTCTTCTAATTCCGGACAAATATCACAAGAAAAGCTTGAAGAGGAAC
>JBFIEJ010000127.1:0-2509 GCA_041603475.1 Candidatus Nitrosopumilus sp.
GATGATAAGAAAGCTGATGATAAGAAAGCTGATGATAAGAAAGCTGATGATAAGAAATCAAACGATAAAAAAACTGCTACAAAAAAACTGATGATAAAAAGAAAAAATCAAAAAAAGGTGTTAGCGATAAATGGTATAATCTTAATGAAATTCTAGTGTATAACGGAATGGGACTGAAAGGAGAACTTGAATTATACTTTAAAGCAATAGATGAGCTAAAATCAAAATTAGAGAACCTAAAGAGAACTCTTGGCACATTAAACAACATCATTGAAAAAGGTCTCAAAGAGGATATGGGCTGTATTGCTTTTAGAGGTACAGAAGGAACATTGGAGATTGCATTTTTGAAAACCTCCGGAGTTAGAGATAATTATTCTGCTAAATCGATCTTTTCAGGAAAGGCAATTCCTGTTGAAAATATTATCAAAGTGGGGGTTTAATGAATAATCATGCCTAGAAATGACAAAATAATATCAGAAAAAAATGACAAAAACGATCAAACCGATCTAACAAATTTAGCTATACCACAATATAGTCTAGTATTTTTTAACATAGGATCCTGAAAAAACATGGCAAAAGAAACAACTCAAACATCAGTATTTGACTCTACACCAGACTCACAAATGTATGAATACAAACTATCAGTAGAAAAAGTACAAACTGAATTATTACAATATGGGTTAACTTCAAACCAAAGTAAGGTTTTCATTTATCTTGGAAAGTATGGTGCAAAGACTGCTCCTGAAGTTTGCAAAGCACTAAAGCTTCCAAGAACAGAAACATATCATCTGTTATCTGCACTTCAAAACAAAGGAATAGTATCAGCAACATTCCAACACCCAATTCAATTTACTGCGTTACCATTAGACAAAGCAATTTGGATTTTAGTAAATTCAGAAAAAGAACGTGTAAAATCATTAGAGCAGATGGAAAAAGGATTGTCCGAACTATGGGAAAATATTCCTGCCTTTGATTCTATTCATGATGATGTAGAAGAAAAATTCCAAATGCTACAAGGTGCAAACCAAATTCATTCAAAGATTACTGAAATGACTGATAACTATAAAGATGAATTTTTAATTTTAGGTTCTGAAAAAGATTACCTCAAACTATATCATGGTGATTTTCTAGAATCATTTGTAAAATCAAAACAACAATTTAGATTACTAAGTGCATGCTCTGAAAAGACTGCATACATATTTGATGATCTAGAAAGAAAGAACATAAAAAGACTGAGCGGAGACATTGAGAACCATCTTTGTTTTATTTTAAAAGATAGTGGTGAAATGTTATTCTTTACAAAAAATGCAAATTCTCCAGAGGAACCATTTGCAATGTGGACAAATTCTAATTCACTAGTGTATGCAATGAAATTACTCTTTGAATCACTGTGGATAAATTCCAAGAATATTCACCTGTAAATTCATAAAAAAATACTTGTTAGAATCAAACTAGTCTCCTTATTTATATAGAAAATTTACCTACTTTTTTCTATAGATATGGACTCTACATATTCTAAGATAAAGACTGGAATTCCAGGATTAGACTCTGTGATTTCAGGAGGTTTTAAGACTGGTCGTGCAGTATCAGTATCTGGTCCTCCTGGTAGTGGAAAAACTACCTTTGGATTGCAATACCTATACTCTGGTGCCAAAGACTTTGATGAACCCGGAGTATATGTCACATTATCTCAGAGTATTGAGGAGATCAAAAATGACTGCAAATCATATGGTTGGGACTTTGAGGATTTAATATCAAAGGATAAAATCTTGATGATTGATGCTAGACCATTTAAAATTCAAGATGAATTAATTGGAAAAGATGATTCATTGTATCGCGGTGAACAGCTACCATTTGAGCATTTGACAAAATTATTACTTAGTAGTATCAAACGCGTTGAGGCAAAAAGAGTTGTTATTGATTCTGTAACAATTTTGGCAATGCAGTATTCTGATAAATTTTACATGAGACAGGGATTGCAGGGAATGATTCAGGCTTTGGAGAATTTTGGAGTAACAAGTTTGATTCTATCAGAATATTCTGAAAGCGACGAAATACCAGTTGAATGGCTTGTTACTTCAGGTATTATTCAACTTAGAAATACAAGAAAAGAAGATACTATGGAGAGAACAATTCAAGTAACTAAAATGCGTGGAATCAAACATAGCGAACAAATACATCCAATCACTCTAGATTCAGATGGAATTCATTTATTGCATCCACGATTGATGCCCTGATTATTTCTTTTTTCTAATATGGTGTACTACCATTGGTAAAAATGCACCTACATCAGAAACAATTCCTAATGCTTGCCATGTCCCTCTATCCATTAACTTTGTAACTGTTGGCTGATTGATATCAACAACAATTACTTTGACGTTAGCTGGTAACATATTTCCTGTTGCAATTGAATGAAGCATAGTTGAAATCATGATTACCATGCTTGCATCTTTTAGAACTTTTTTGTACTCTCTTTGAGCTTCTGCAACATCTGTAATTACGTCAGGTA
>JBFIEJ010000128.1:0-2458 GCA_041603475.1 Candidatus Nitrosopumilus sp.
CATCTGAAGAATTTCCAAAAATCTTAGAAGAGGCAAAGAAATCAAAAGACAAGCCAGTAATCATTGCAATAGATGTTGATTATTCTAGAAACAAACTATTGTTGCATGATGATTTTGAAAGCTGACTCAAATACACAACGTTCCTACCTTAAGCTGAACTGATTTCTCAGAGACTACAGAATATAGATTTGACATTACTATATGATATGTTCTAGGCTCTAGTATTACATCGAATTTCCCAGACTCTACCTTGTTGCTGTTATACACAAAAGAAAACTCTTGATTATTTTTGAATTTATCAAAATTACTCTGATCAAAAATATATACAATTATGTTATTTCCAAGAGGTGAATTTGCAATAAACCCGCCATTTACTTTGGATTTACATTGCAATTCAAGTGGGATTTGATGGTATGTTCCTGGTTTTACAGCATACACTGTATCCAAAATTGTTTGGCCTTCTAATGTAAGATTCAATTCATCTGCTCCAAATAATTCATCAGCTATCGAATTTAGCATATTTTCAAGTGATTTTTCAATGGAATCAACAAGTGGATCTTCTTGAACTTTGTTTTTCTGAATCTCTGCATTTAATTTATTTCTAATTTCATCATAAATTGAAATTTGTTTTGATGACTCAAATGGAATTGGAACATTAATTCCCAGTAGTTTGAAATAGGCAACTCCTCTTATTTTGAGATCCATTATTCCTTGTGATTCAACAAGAGATTTTACTGCAGGTGAGAGGCCTACTTTTTGAATATTTTGAAAAGATACAATCTCCATTTTTTGGCCTGGATAGATTATTGCATCCACATTACTTTTTCCTGAGCCTACTAGTATGCCATTTATCAGTACATCATATGAAAAATCAGGAATGTATACTGGAAGCAGACCGTTATTGTTTAGACTAAACATCAAATTCAGATTAATTCCTTGAATAAGACTAAATGCTGCATCAAGCCAATTTCCTGACAGAGTGTCCAGTCCTAACTGAATTAGTTTTATCCAGGTAATTGTCTCCCAATCAATACTTAGGAATTTTACATCGTTGAGCTCAACGCTTAGTTGAGTGTATGAATATGCAAATATCCCTCCAACAAATACGACAATTATTACAAATATTATTACAGCAATTGCTGCTTTTTTACCCATAATTGATTCAGTTATTACATAGAATTTAGACCTTGTTTGTAATCATCTTCTAGTAATCCATACTAGAATTGATAGGCCAATTGTCTGAATAATATTAATTGCAAACAAGTAATGTGCAACCATATCAGCTGACATCATCAATGCTTTGTCATCCATGTATAGTGTATTCCAAAATATCACAATCACAATATTTTGAATCATTAAAAGAACTGCAACTAGTACCAATCCAGAAGTATAGTATGATCTAATGACTCTCATGTTTTGAATATATGTGACAATCGTTACTAACAATAGTCCAATGTTAAGAAATGCTGAAATCACTGCTGCCAACATAAAGTCTACCATGATTCATCACTCCTGATGTTTCTTAATCTACTTTGTTCCAATTTTTTGCATTATCTCCTGTAATACACTTTGATTGTCTTTCATAATTTGCGTTAGATGATATTCTGCACCGTATTCTTTTTCAGCTTTTACTACAAGCTCATTTTTAGAAAGAATCTTTACATGATGAATTACTGTCTTGTGATCTAGATTCAGTACAGTTGCAATTTTGTTTGCATTCATTGGTGTGTCTTTGATTAAATTGAGTATTTTTGCCCTGTTTATGCCTCCTCTTGTGCCTGCAACAATAGACCAGAGGATCATTTTGAATCTTGGATTAGGTGCAGATTTTATAATATCGTTTCCTAAAAATGAAAATAATTTTTTTGGAATTATATTTTGAATAGTAAAATTTGGAAATGGAAAAGTTGTTACAAACACTAATTGCTCAAAATCAGTATTAGATATAAAAAATTCCTTTTGAGATTTTTTTAGAATCTCATTTGGATGATAATTCTGCACTGCCAAATAATACACCAAATGATTTGCACCAAATCAGAACATTGTTGTATTTTTCTAGATCAACATTTTCTGGAATATCATAGTTTTGGTTTCCTTTGTTTGCTTTTAATTTTCCCAAACTGACAAACTCTGATGCTTTATCATCAGTTGACAAGTAGACAAACAAGTCAGGACCATTAGTTGATTTGAAATTCTCTAATCTTAACACATTTTCTCCATTCTCTAGCGGAATGGTATAGGTGTCTCCTTGAGCATCATGAATCCCATCTCCAACTCCTACAAATACTCCTGCATACGATATTGGCATAGATTCCATCATAGTTTCTTCCATCATAGAGTCTTCTTTCTCCATCATAGTTTCTTCCATCATAGAGTCTTCTTTCTCCATCATAGTTTCTTCCATCATAGAGTCTTCTTTCTCCATCATAGTTTCTTCCATCATAGAGTCTTCTTTCTC
>JBFIEJ010000129.1:0-2444 GCA_041603475.1 Candidatus Nitrosopumilus sp.
TAATTTACGATATGGTTATGACTTTCCTGTAGAAGGATATGAATTTAATTCATACATTTCCAAAGCTCGAAGAAATTTTGGCCCTGAAGTAACTAGACGTATGATTATTGGAGGTTTTGTTCCATCAGCTGGACAGGCAGGTAAATACTTTCTCAAAGCACTAAAGGTGAAAAGTAAATTAACACGAGAGATTGATGATGCATTTAAGAAATTTGATCTACTGGTATCTCCAACTGTCCCTATTCTACCGTTTAAGATAGGTGAAAAGATTAATGATCCTATCTCCTTGTTTCTAGTTGATATTAACACCGTTAGTGCAAATCTAACTGGAAAACCTGCAATATCAATTCCCTTTACAATATCCAATGGGTTGCCAATAGGAATTCAATTAATGGCTGATTCCAATCATGACAAAATGTTACTTCAAGCAGCTCATGCTTTGGAGAGTACAGTTACTCTTCCGGAGGTACCAATTTGACTATGATTGGATTGGAGATTCACTGCCAGCTAACAAATTTGGAAAGCAAATTGTTTTGTCCATGCAAAGCAAACTATAGGGAATTTCAAATCAATGAAAACATTTGTCCCATATGTATGGGATTACCGGGAAGTTTACCTAGATTAAATCAAGAGGCAGTAAAAAAAGCAACATTGATTGCAATGGCATTGAACTGCTCAACTCCTGAAAAGATTGCGTTCTTTAGAAAAAATTATTTCTATCCGGATTTGCCTAAAAATTTCCAAATCACACAACTAAACATTTACGGTGACACAAGTATTGGTGGAACTGGCTCAATTATGGTCGGTGATAAAAAAATCAGGATAACTCGAATACAGTTAGAAGAGGATCCAGGTAGATTGATTTATGAAGGAAGTTCCTCAAAAAATCAAATTACTTTAGTTGACTATAATCGTGCTGGAACTCCTCTAGTTGAAATTGTCACCGAACCTGATTTTGAAAATCCAAAACAAGTAAGAGATTTCCTAAACATTTTGTCTGATCTATTGGAAAATCTAGGAGTATCTGATCCTAGCTTAGAAGGTGCAATGAGGGCTGATGCTAATGTGTCAATTGAGGGCGGCAAAAAAGTTGAAATTAAAAATATTGGCTCATTTCATGATTTAGAAAAAGCAGTTCATTTTGAAATTACAAGACAGGAAAGTCTATCCTCTAGAGACATTCCAATTGTTCAAGAAACTCGTCATTGGGATGATCAGAGAAAGATTACAGTCTCTTCACGCTCAAAAGAAGAAGAACTTGATTATAGATATTTTCTAGAAGGTGATATTCCTTGGGTTAAAATTAATTCAGATGTTTTGGAGAAATTAAAATCTGAAATGCCAGAAAGCATTAGTTCTAAAAAAGAGCGCTATGTATCAAAGTTTAACATTCCTGTACAAGTTGCAGATGTTTTATCCTCTGATAAATTCTACTCTGATCTTTTTGAAAAATCTCATAATGACTCCAATGCAAAAGAAATTGCAAATATTATTACAACTGATCTTATGGGATTAGTAGATACAAGAGAAAAACGAGAAGATTCAAAAATAACGCCAAAACATTTGAGTGATTTAGCAGATGCGATTCAATCTGGAAAGATTTCTCGAAATTCTGCCAAAAATGCACTGTATGAAATTGTAAAAAATGGAAATGAATTATCTCAAGTAATTTCAGAGTTGGATCTTGGAAATGTATCTGATGAATCTGAGTTATCTGGTATTATACAGCAAGTAATATCAGAAGAATCTCAAGCAGTTGAACAAGCAAAAACTAATCCTCAAACAATTAATTATTTGGTTGGAAAAGTAATGCAAAAAACAAAAGGCAAAGCAGATCCCGCTCTAACTTTGAATTTATTAAAAAAACAGATTGAGTAATTTATGGCCGAACTTTCTCTTGAAGATGTAGAATTTATCAAAATTCTTGCAAATTCTGATGCTACAATTCTTCAGGCAGGCATGAATGAATCCACTAGAAAAAGACTAGATGAGCAAATTGGTGTGATTTTGAGGGAATATTATCATGAAAATACAATGAATACTGAAACTCATTGGAATGAAAAATTCCTCAAAGTTGGTATTACTGAAGATGATGGAAAAGCAGCAATTGCATGTGCTAGACGTCTAGGAATTGATATCTCCTAAATGAAAAAATCTTTTTACACTGATTATTATTGTTAGAATAGATCTTGTCTGATTTTGTATTTTTTCCAAGTGAAAAACAAATTCACGAATCAAATATTTACCAATTCATGCAAAAACACAATATTTTATCATTTGAAGAATTATCTGAAAAATCTAAACAAGATCTGGAATGGTATTGGCAATCAGTTGAGAAAGATATTGGAATAATCTGGGATGCCCCCTACATGAAGATATTGGATGATTCTAAAGGAATTGCTTGGTCTAAATGGTTTGTTGGTGGCAAGACTAACATTTACAAA
>JBFIEJ010000130.1:0-2436 GCA_041603475.1 Candidatus Nitrosopumilus sp.
TAATTCTTCAATATTTTTTCCGCATGGGGATGCAAACCCAATTGATCGTCCAAATTGATCAAGTAATTGACCTAATGTAATATCCAAGGTTTCACCAAAAACTCTCCACTGTTTGTTAAGAAATGCCAAAAGCATTGTATGCCCACCTGAAACTAAAAGAACTAACGGATTTGTTGCACCAGTTAGTAGTTTTCCTAACTCAATATGACCAATTGCATGGTTGACAGGATATAATGGAATTTTATAAAATGAAGATAAAGATCTTGCAACAACTGCTCCTACTCGTAAGCATGGTCCCAATCCAGGACCAGCAGCATATGAAATAATATCCAAATCTCTAATTGTAGTTTTTGCTTCATTGAGGCATTCAGTAAGAACAAATGAACTATTATCAATATGATGACGTGATGCCTCTCTTGGATGAATTCCCTCACCATCGTCTGGACGATAAATTTTCTTTACATCAGAAAGAATTTTGCCTTTTTTGCCATGTTTTTCAATAATTGCACACGAAAAGGTGTGAGCAGTGCTTTCAATTCCTAACCCTAACATATTATCCCCTACTTAATGTTGAAACAATCTTGATTACATCGCCATTTTTTAGTTTTTGATCACCACTGATTCTTTGTTTAGTTTTACAATCAATTGCATGTAAAAATCCCTTGGCAATATCAGCATGAATTAAAGCAGCTAGATCTTTTGCAGTAGAATCTTGTGGTAAAAGTTTTGTATCAGGTAAAATTATTCCATCTTTATTTGTGAGCTTAGTTTCATCTTCAACTGGATAAACTACAATAAATTTAAGAGAATCAAAAACTGCAGTGTTTAAAATTTTTTGTATACCAGTAGAAGTGATTTTAGAAAAAACAGATTTTACTAAATCAAGTGCTTTTTGTTGAGCAGGTTGAATTTCTTTTCCTTCAACCAATGTAAAGCCTTCATCTCCTGGTGAATAATTTACAATTCCAGCTTTTGCGGCTTTACGTAAAAGTAATTCAGTTTCAGCACTGCATGGAACAACCTTATCAGAAATTTTTTTAATGATCCCCAGATCGTTGCAAAGATCTGCTTTATTTGCAGCAATAATCATAGGTTTTGTATTTTTTCTTAATTCTATTACAAAGGTTTGGATATCTGTATCAGTCCATTCTTTTGGATTCTTTGAAACAAGTCCTTGTTTCTGTAAAACTTCATGAACGTGATAATCTTTAATTCCTAAGCCAGAAAATCGTTTTGCAATGCCATCAGTTAGTTTTGCCCTTTTTTGATCTATTTCTCGAGTAATTTTATCCCATTCTCGTTTAAGAATATCAATAAACCATTGATCAAATTCATCTTGAACAAATGCAATGTCTTCTAAAGGATCATGTGTTCCAGCAGGTATTGGTTGTCCTTGAATATCAGTTGTTCCAGCAATGTCAACTACATGAATTAAAACTTCTGCTTGTCTTGCGTCATCAAGGAATTGATTACCTAAACCTTTTCCTTCATGTGCACCAGGTACTAATCCTGCAACATCAATTAGTTTTACAGGGATATAACGAGTGCCATTTACACATAATTGGTTTTCATGTTTTATCTTAAAGTGAGTGCATGCACAATTTGATTTTACATATGCAACACCAATATTTGGTTCAATAGTTGTAAAAGGAAAATTTCCTGATGCCACAAGGGTTTCAGTTGCTGCGGAGAAAAATGTAGATTTTCCTACATTTGCCTTTCCCAATAAACCAATTTGCAATATTCTCAAAAATTCATTTCTACATATTAGTATTGCAGAAATCGTTTAATGTCCATTATTTGATTTTATATTATGTCAATAGTCATTACTGGAAATCCAGGAGTAGGAAAACATACAATTTCAGATGAAATTGCTAAAAGATTTGAGTTAGAAATTATAGATATCAATTCAGTGGCAAAAGAAGAAGGACTTTTTGAAAAAAATATCGATTCAAACGATGTTGATGTAGAGAAATTAAAAAAAATTCTAGCAGCAAAAGTATCTGAAAAAAATCTAATTGTTGGTCATTTAGCTCCTTATGTTTTAGATAAAAATCAACTAGAAAAAATAATTATTTTGAGAAGAGATCCTTATGATTTGATGAATACCTACAGAGACAGAAAATATACAGAAAAAAAGTGTAAAGAAAATGCTGGAAGTGAAATTTTAGGAATTATTGCACATGATTCAATAAGTAAATTCAAAGAAAAATCGTTTCAAGTAAATACAAGTGAAAAAAGTATTCAAGAGGTGATTGAAAGAGTAGCAAATATCATATCAAATAGTGCTAAAAGTGAAGATGTGGATTGGCTTGAATTAGTTACAAAAAATAATGATTTGAAAAAATTTTTTGATGATTGATTAAATAATCCCTTTAAATTTGAATAATTACTTGTTTGAAATATCTAAAACTGACTTAGCTGGAAGAATTGGAA
>JBFIEJ010000131.1:0-2298 GCA_041603475.1 Candidatus Nitrosopumilus sp.
GGAAGAACTTCAGTTTTTTCATTTCTAACTATGATGGCATCATGATTTCCTGTTATTACATCAGAGACTATTTTCTTTGTAGTGTCAAATATTTTTCTTACTTCTTCTTCAGTTAGTAAATTTCCAATTTTCTTTCCATCAATTTCTGAAATTTTAAAAACAGCCTCCACATATTTTTTTGGAAGACCCAAAGTTCTCCCAAACCATTTTGCTGCAATAATATCTGTAGTTTTAAGTTCATCAAAGTCTGATTCTTTCAAATTAAAAATATCTAGTTCACTAGTTGGAGGTTGTACATATTCTAAACCTACACTTAGTTTTCTATGTCTAACATCTATAGAATGTTGCAATGCAAGAATTTTCTTTTCATTATTACAAAGTAAAATATTTCCATCTCCAAAAAATTCACCTACTAGGACAAACTCTTTTCCAAATCCTTCAAATGTAAAATATGCAATTCTTTCTGCACCTATTTGTTCAATTTTTTTTAATTTTAATCTAAGTAGATCACTTCGTAATCTTTTGAGTAATCTATTAGGTTCCATCTGATCAATTTTTACTGCAGTTAACCATACGCCAGAAGTCGAAATCATCATGAAGAGATCGCTTTTTTCTGTATGATGAAGTTTGAAGAGAATGCTGTCTTTTGTAATTCCATAAATGTTACTGATATAGTATCCCTGAACTTGTTCTGATATTTTATCAACTAAATATCGTAATTCAATTCCTGCTAAAGCCATAATCAGACTAATTCATGTCTAAAATTATACTCTTGCTTTGATGTGCTCATATTTTGACCAAAGATATTAAACATGGTTTGCTTGAGACACGCTAGAAATTTACTTTGGCAAAATTCAAAAAGAAAAAATCTGAACCTACTATAGATCCAAATGATTCAAAAAAAGAATCAGTTGAGGATGTTCCTGTAGATACACCTGAAACAGAAAAATCTGAACCAGTTCAAGATACTCCATCAGGAGAGCCATCAGTAAGCATTGCTGAGAAAAGTGAAAAAGATAGAAAACTAAACAAATTATTTTGGATGCGTGTTGCTTTAGCTATAATAGCAGGAACTGCTGCTACTTTCATCTTTGAAGATATTGAAGGTGAAGAAAGAAGATGGGCATCAATTGGATTTATGATTGTAATATTTTTTGGGACAGTAATTGTTGCCAAAGGAATGAAAATGCAATTACCATCATCTGATAGAAAAAAAGTTGTTACACAAGCCATTGGTAGCTATGTTTTCTTGTATTTGTTTTCATGGATTGTAAGTTACACATTAACTCATTTAGAAACAGTAACTAGTGGAATTAACATTTAATCTAGAAATTATTAAGTGGTAGTAACAAATGTGGAAATTTAAAACACCTGGTATTCCTGATGAAGAATTTGAAAGAACAGAAAAAGTTCCAATCACTAAAGAAGAAGTAAGAGTTGTTCAAATTAGTAAAGCCAGATTAAAACCAGGACAAATTGTTTATGACATTGGATGTGGAAGTGGATCTATTTCTATTGAAGCTGCATTACAAATTGAATCATCGGGTAAAGTTTTAGCAGTTGATTATGATGAAAATGCCATAGAACTAACAAAAAAGAATATTGCAAAATTTGGTTTATCAAATATTTTAGTAATTCATGGTAATGCTAAAGAAAAAATTCAAGAACTTGATGATGCTGATACTATTTTCATTGGAGGTACAGGTGGAGACACTAAAGAAATAGTTGAACTATCTGAGAATAAACTCAAATCTGGAGGGAGAATTGTGATTGGTATTATACTAATTGAAACACTTTATTCTGTTTTGCAAGTATTAGAAAAATTACAGTTTGAATCAGTAGATATTACTCAAGTCACCATATCTAAGAGTAGAAAAACTAGCAAGGGAACTATGATGCTTGCAAGAAATCCTGTAACTATCATATCTGCTACTAAAATCTAATCTAGATTTTTAATTAGGAAGAAAATCATACATTTCATGCCTGGTTTAATTGGAATAGGAGTGGGTCCAGGAGATGTTGATCTACTTACTGTAAAAGCCGTAAAGGCAATTCAGAATGCTGATATCATTATGTGTCCAGCTTCCAAAGAAGACAGACCTAGTATAGCATTTGGTGTAGTTTCACCAATAATTGATAAATCAAAGAATCAAGATATTGTTAAACTAATCTTTCCAATGACTAAAGATAAGGATGTTCTAGAAGCAACATGGAAAAAAAATGCTAAGATAATGGCTGAAACCGTTTTGACTGGAAAGAATGTTGTATACCTTACTGTAGGAGATCCTTTCTTGTATA
>JBFIEJ010000132.1:0-2255 GCA_041603475.1 Candidatus Nitrosopumilus sp.
AAGAAGTTTGGTTTTAAGATCTATTAGAGATTATTTTAATGAACAAAACTTTGTAGAAATTAACACTCCGAAAATGATTGCAACTGCAACAGAAGGTGGGGCAGCTTTGTTTCCTATTTTTTATTACAATAAAGAGGCATTTTTAGCACAAAGCCCACAATTGTACAAAGAACAATTGACAATGAGTTTTGAAAAGGTCTTTGAAATTGCACCTATCTTTAGAGCAGAGCCTTCAAGAACTAATCGTCATTTAGCAGAAGCTATCTCTATTGATTTGGAAGAGGCTTTTGTTGATTACAATGATGTAATGAATAGGATTGAAGAAATAATCAAAGTATCTGTAACTGCTGTCTCAAAGTATTCTGAGGAAAATTCTGATACAGAATTTATCACTCCACCTGTCCCTGAAAACATCCCAAGATATTCTTATGATGATTTAGTAGAGAAAATGCAAAAGGCTGGTGCAAAAACTGAGTGGGGAGATGATTTGTATCCTTCAAATCTCAAAAAGATTGGGCTGGAAGGATTTTATTTTATCAAAGATTGGCCATTAGGACCAAAACCATTTTACGTAAAAGAAAGCAAATCTAATTCAAAAATTTCTGAATCTTTCGACTTGATGTTCGGTGATCTTGAACTATCATCCGGTAGTACCAGAATTGAAAAAAGAGATGAACTAGCTGAGAGAATGAAAAACAAAGGAATGAAAACTGATGCATTTGAATATCATCTTGGAGCGTTTGATTATGGTGTCCCTCCACACGCAGGTTGTGGAATTGGGCTTGAAAGATTGATTATGGCCTTGACTGGAACTGAAAATATACGAGATGTAACATTTTATCCAAGAGACGTAGACAGATTAACACCTTAGGTGCATGAAATGGTAACTGAAGAAGAGATAGAACATGTTTCAAAATTAATGCGTATAGATATTGATGATCATAAAGAATATGTTGAAAAAGTGCATAAGATGATTGATTATTTTGATATTTTAGATTCTGCCGGAGTTGAAACTGAAGAAATCTCAATGCAAGAGATTGACATTTCTAATTTACGAAAAGATGAATTCATCAAATACGATGACAATCTAATTGAAAGACTTAATCACTACAAAGGGACCTACGTTCGCGCACCAAAGATGTCTTGATGGACCTAAAAATCTCTGCTCTTGAATTTGTCAAAGAAGTAAAAAATGGAAATATCTCTGCTGAGGAATTTGTTGCCAAAACGATTGAAAGAATTAACAGTATTGATGAGAAACTTCATGCATTTCTATCTGTAAATGATGAAGCAATTTCCCAAGCACAAAAAATTGATAGGAAAATAAAGTCCGGTGATAAAGTAGGGGATTGCTTTGGAATGCCTATTTCAATAAAGGATAACATCTGTATCAAAGACAGTAAAACTACATGTGCCTCCAAAATGCTCCAAGATTTTGTAGCACCATATGATGCAACAGTAATTAAAAAACTAAAACAACAAGATGCCATTTTTGTAGGTAAAGTAAATTTGGATGAATTTGCAATGGGACTAACTACTGAATTTAGTGCATTTGGTCCTAGCAAAAATCCCTGGAATACAGAACATGTTCCTGGTGGTTCTTCAGGTGGAAGTGCAGTTTCTGTAGCATCCTTTGAATGTGTTGCCTCACTTGGTTCTGATACTGGTGGGTCTGTTAGAAATCCTGCAAGTTTTTGTTCTACGGTAGGTTACAAACCAACTTATGGCTTGATTAGTAGATTTGGTTTAATTTCATATGCAAACAGTATAGAGCAAATTGGTCCTCTCACAAGGACAGTAGACGATACAGCATTTCTTCTAAACATAATTTCTGGAATTGATTCCCATGATAATACCACGATTGATAACTCTGATCAAGATTATCTTTCTGGAATTGATTTGGGAATAGAGGGCAAGAAGATTGGGATAATTAAAGAGATGATTGGTGAGGGGATAGATCCTGCTGTATTGTCTGCAACAAAAGACGCAGTAAAAAAACTTGAGAGTCTTGGTGCAATATGTGAAGAAGTATCTCTGGATATGGTAAAATATTCAGTAGCAGCATATTATACAATTACGGCAACAGAGGCTGGAAGTAATCTTGCAAGATATGATAATTTACGATATGGTTATGACTTTCCTGTAGAAGGATATGAATTTAATTCATACATTTCCAAAGCTCGAAGAAATTTTGGCCCTGAAGTAACTAGACGTATGATTATTGGAGGTTTTGTTCCATCAGCTGGACAGGCAGG
>JBFIEJ010000133.1:0-2204 GCA_041603475.1 Candidatus Nitrosopumilus sp.
ATGATTGGATGGGTTGCAGTAAGTATGTCAGATTTATGGACAATGGGATTAGCAATGGCAGGATTAGTGTTTATTTGGATCCCAATGCACATTTGGGCTTTAACATTGCATTTCAAAGAGGACTATAACAAAGTCAATGTTCCAATGTTAACTGCGGTACAATCAGAGAAGACATCAGCAAGAGCAATTGCTGGTTCAACAGTTGTGATGGTATTATTTTCTATTGCTCCATTCTTCTTAACGACAGAAACTGGAGAGGAAATGGTGGGTGGAGTTTATTTGTGGACTGCCATAGCATCAGGGATTTTAATGATTGGATTATCAATTTGGGTCATAGCGAAACCGATGGAAAAGGCTTCATGGACATTGTTTAAATTTTCTAGTCCATACTTGGCAGTATTATTTATTGCACTTATGGTAGATTCTGCTCTATAGAATACTACTTTTTTCATCAAGACTGTTTAGTTCTTTAGTTATCTCTGAATGATTTTCAGTCAATTCTTTAAGTTCATTTTTTAATTGTTCAGAATTCCAATTAGAACTAATCAATGAAGATAATTTTGCAACAATATTCCATTGAATATTATTTTGCTTGTCAATTAATTCTAAAAATCGTTTACCTTTTTCATCATCATCCATAATTTTTTGATATTTTACAATGATAAAAAGGTAGTATTGGTTATTACATAATTTCAAAGTTTTAAAAGAAAATATACAAAATTAGTATATGCAATGCAGTATTTCAGAATGTAAGCAAAAAGCTATACACATAGTGAGTATTAGTTTCAAAGAAACCAGAAATTTATGTCATGTACATTATAATTTATTTAAAAATAAAGATGATAAACACTTGGCAAATTTTACTAAGGCATCAAATTATTAATAATTATTTCATACTTGAAAGATTTAACATCTACTAATTTTAGACTAAAACATGGCTGCTAAGAAAAAAAGTCCAATAAAAAAGAAACCAGTAAAAAAGACGCAAGTGAAAAAGAAAACTGCAAAGCCAACAAAGAAAGTCAGTTCTTCTTCAAATAAACCAGAATTTGAAAAAGCCTGGAAAGAATATAATTCTGCATTAAGTGGATGGAAAGAATCTTTGGCACAATGGCAAAAAGCCACTAATGAAACTCTCATGACATATCATGATGCCTGTCAAAAAGCAGTTGAATCAGATGCAGAATTATTAAAGAAAGTTAGTTCGAGTTGGGAAAATACTTGGGAAGAGATAGGTCCTGAGTATATTAAACAACAAACAAAGATGATGGAAAATATTTTCAAAGAAACTAACATTGAATCCATAAAGAAATTCAATGAACAGTGGGAAAAATTTCTAAAAACATCTGGAGATGATTCAATAAAAGCATATCAAGAGGCAATAAAAAAATTCAATGAAGCATGGCAATCAGGCCAAATGTAATTTTTTATAAAGAAAATATTTTACTTTTTCATTTTTCCTATTCGAAAAACTTTACATGTGCAAACTGAACAAATTCCACGGACAGCAGCTCGTCCATTTTTCATGGTAGTTTCTTCAGGATTTTTAATTTTTCTTTTAGTTTTACATTTTACACAATATGCTTCAGGAAAATTATTTTGAGAATTAATTTTTTTAGAAATTATTTTTTTCTCAAGTTGTTTTTCGATTTTATCTAATTTTTTATTTTGTTTTTGTAATGGTTTTATTATTTTTTGTTCGATATCAATTGTTTTAGATTTTTTACTACGTTTAGATTTCTTTACTTTATTAATTTTAGATTTTTTTCTATCTAGAGCAGGTATTAATTCATTGGACAAAATTTCTTCTAATTCATTTATTTGGTCCTGAAGTTCATTTAGTTGTGCTATTTGCTCAGGAGTAGCTTCATCATCTTTGTCTATATGGATCTCAGGAAGTAAAGCAGATGAAAGTAAATCTTCTAAATCATCTATCTGCTGTTGAAGTTCATTTAGTTGTGCTATTTGCTCAGGAGTAGCTTCATCATCTTCTATTTCTTGGGTTTGTTCTGGTACAAGATCCAATTCTTGTGGAATTTCTTCTGCTGATTGTTTAGGTAATGAACCTCTAGGACTGGGAGTGGGTTCCGATACTGGTTCTGGTATCGATTCGGGTTTAGATTCTAATTCTTGGATTTGTTTTTCTAATTGTTCTAATCTAGCAATTTGTTCTGGTGTAGCTTCATCATCTTCTATTTCTTGGG
>JBFIEJ010000134.1:0-2197 GCA_041603475.1 Candidatus Nitrosopumilus sp.
TAGATGTTCTTTTGTTTGTGGTTTTGGAACTTTTTCATTTGCTGCAACTAATAGCATTGCTCCATCCATTAATGCAGAACCTGAAAGCATATTTGCCATCAGACTTTCGTGACCTGGACTATCTACAAAGCTTACAACTCTAGATAACTCACTTTCTTTTCCACAATTATTACATTTTGGAGTAGTAGAATATCCTAAAGGTTCTTCACATTTTTTACATTTATAGAAAGCAGCATCAGAATAGCCAACTCTAATAGTAATTCCACGTTTTAATTCCTGACTATGGACACTTGTCCATGAACCAGTTAAAGCCTGAATTAGAGTAGTTTTTCCGTGATCTACATGACCTGCAGTTCCAATGTTTACACATGGTTGATATCCATATTTTTTAACATACCAATCAGGAAGTGTTTCTCTCCAATGCATGAGTAAAAATGTAGAATCGGTATATGTTAAGTTATTCTTTTTTGTCTTCAGGTTTTTCTTCTGTTGTTTCTTCAGCAGGAGCTTCAACTGGTAATTCCCCATCAAATTTACAGTTAACTTGATAGATTTCTTCAGATACTGTATTTCCACGCATTAGTTTTCTAACTCTTTGTCCAATTTCTGCATCTTGTAAACCAACTCCTTTAGAAAGTAAAACATATTTTCTTGCAGCACCATGAATATCATTTCTCATTGGAACTCCAGACTTGTCACTGCCTCCAGTTAGTTTTAGTTTACCATTCAATCCAACAATGGATGCATCAGTCTCGTTTCCTAGTTGCAATCCCAACAAGGGATTACCTTCGTTATCTTTTAGTTCCTTTGAAACAGATTTGCCTTTGGTATCTGATATCGTCAGTTTGAAATTGGTCAATTATTTCAAAAAAAAGTTGAACGACTAATTAATCTTTGGACATTATTTTTAAATCAAGATTGGAAAAGATGAGTATGGCTGAAGATATTAGATGTCCTAGATGTGACAATAAGATGGTGGACATGCAAGCATGTCATATGATTTGTCCTAATTGTGGGGCTCATTTAGATTGTTCCGATAAGGGGAATTACTGGTAATCAAATTCCAGGTCGATCTGGAATATAATCAGAAGCCATGTTAACTGCTTGGTCTTTCATTATTTCAAGATAAGTGTCATAATCTGCTTCAAAGTTACAGTGAGGGCATTTCACACTAGTCACATCATCATCTAATATTGCAACTTTTTCACATTCGGGACATCTAGCATCCATAACTCAATTTGACAATCAAGATATTTAATCATAATCAAACTAATTGTGCTAAGCGGAGTTTGTCTAGCTCGGTAAGATGTCAGCTTCCCAAGCTGAAGGTCGCGGGTTCGAATCCCGCACTCCGCATCAAAGTTCTCGAATTGCTTGTTCAATAAGACCTCTATCTGAAGCCTTTGGAAAAATTTTGAGATATGTTTTTAGATCTTCTTTAGCATTAGAATTTTTATTTAGTTTTTCTCTGATATAAGCTCGGTTTTTGTAGATTTTTGCAGTTCTTTTTGGATTAATTTCAATTGCTTTTGTGTAAAAATCCTCTGCCTTTTCAAATTCATTATTCTTTAGATAAAAATTTCCTAAGCCGTTATATGTCAAAAATGATTTTGGATTAATTTTCAAGCATTTAGAATAATAATTTACACATTCTGGAGAATTTTGTTCGTTAAATATGGAGCCTAAAAGATGTAAAGCTGTTGGATTATTAGGATCAATTTCTACTGATTTTTTTAACGCCTCTGTTGCTTCAGATAAATTCTTGGAGATAATTAATCTCTCAGAGATAAAACATAATCTGTTTGATGTGTTACTAGATTCATTATCAAGTTTAATTGTTGATAAAATATCTGATGGTGCTAAAATTATCATCAAATGGCATTCTTCTGACCATTCCTTCTCAAAAATTTCTTGTGGTATTGCTCCCTCTTGTTGTTCTCCTTCTTGATTTCCTTTCTGAACATAGTGAAGTATTGTATTTTCTTCTTTATTATAACCTGTAATTATAGAAGCATGTTGAGTAATTTCTGGTATTCCTGGAAGTATAACTATAGGTGGAATTCCTGAATCAATAATTTTTTTTAATTCTGGTAATGATGAACGAATAATTTTGCATGTAAGACCATGTCTTTCTGCTATTTCTATTCCTTCTATGATTATACTTCCATTAAATCCTGGATAATTTTTTGCGGATTCA
>JBFIEJ010000135.1:0-2188 GCA_041603475.1 Candidatus Nitrosopumilus sp.
CAAGATCTGGAATGGTATTGGCAATCAGTTGAGAAAGATATTGGAATAATCTGGGATGCCCCCTACATGAAGATATTGGATGATTCTAAAGGAATTGCTTGGTCTAAATGGTTTGTTGGTGGCAAGACTAACATTTACAAATCTTCAATTGAAAAATTTGCAAAATCTAATCCAAATAAAAATGCATATTGGTTTGTTTCTGAATCTGGAGCAAAATCAAAAATCTCTTATTCTGAATTGGACATAAAGGTATCAAAACTTGCAAATGCATTAAAATCAATTGGAATTCAAAAGGGTGATGTTGTTGCAATATACCTGCCTATGATTGAAGAGGCAATACTAGCAATTCTTGCATCTGCAAAAATAGGTGCAATTCAAACTGTGATTTTTTCTGGATATAGTTCAGAATCATTACATGTGAGATTAAAAGATTGTAAAGCAAAAGTTATTTTTGTTTCTGATGGATTTCAGAGAAAAGGAAAGAACATTTCTCAGCAGCAAACAGTAGAGACTGCCTTGAAAAATACATTTGTTGAAAAAATTGTTGTGGTTTCTTATGGTGGAATTGACAGATATGAAAACTCAAATGCAGTTTCTTATGAGAATTTTACTTTGGGACAAATAGAATCATGCAAAACTGAAATAATGGATTCAGAAGATCCATTATTCATATTATATACTTCAGGCACAACTGGCAATCCCAAGGGTGTAATTCACACTCATGGAGGATTTTCCGTATTTGCTGGGCATCAATCATCATATCTAATTGATACACATCAGGATGACATTTTATTTTGGCCTGCCGATATTGGCTGGATTACTGGTTTGGTTTGGAATGTCTATGGGTTATTGCTAGTTGGCGCAAGTGCAGTAATTTATGACGGGGCATTGGATTATCCTGATGTAAGTAGAATTTGGAAAATCCTTTCAGATTATAATGCAACTATTTTTGGAATATCTCCAACTGCAGTAAGATTATTTAAGAAAAATAATGTTGAACCTCTAAAACACTATTCACTAAATAAAATTAAAAATATTCCAACTACTGGTGAGCCACTTGATGAAGATTCTTGGTGGTGGTTATTTGAAAAAGTGGGTAATAAAAAAATCCCAATAATGAATTTGTCTGGAGGAACGGAGATTGGTGGAGCAATGTTGTCAGTTTTTCCTGGAATGAAATTAAAACCCTCTACAGTTGGCATGCCTGTACCTGGAATGAATCTAGATGTTTTTGATGATTCAGGTGATTCAATAAGAAATGAAAATGGGTTTCTTGTAATCAAATCCTCTTGGCCTGGAATGACTAGGGGATTGTTAAATGCAAATGACCGATATCTTGAGACTTATTGGTCCCGATTTCCAAATGTATGGTTTCATGGAGATTACGTGTATGTTGATGATGACAATTTATGGTATATGCGAGGAAGAACAGATGATGTGATAAATGTCTCAGGTCATAGAATGAGTACAGCTGAAATTGAGCATACTGTAATTTCACATGAACGCATAACTGATGCTGCATCTATTGCAATTCCTGATGAAATTACTGGTGATGCAATTGTAGTGTTTTTTGTATCTGATAAAAATGAAAAAAACTTGGAATCTGAAATATCTGAATACATTGCAACAAAAATAGGTAAAGTTGCAAGACCAAAGCATGTTTTTCAATTATCTGATCTACCAAAGACTAGAACTGGAAAAATCATGCGTAGATTATTAAAATCAAAATTGTTGGGAAATGAATTAGGTGATTTATCTTCCCTTGAAAATCCAGAAATTTTAGATGAGATTCATAAATTACCCTGAGGTATTATTAGTTCCAATTTCTTCAACCTTTATATCCAAATTCAATTCTAATGATATCTATCATTGAAATTTGTAGTTGACCAACAGGTTCAAGACATTGAGATGCCGGAGAATCTCAAACTTAATACATTCTTACAAGAATTTCACTCTAATTGTCCTCATCCTCAATGCAGTTTTGGATTTTATGGATTTGCATTTGGCCAATCCCCATTTCCAGTGCCGACAGTAATTCAACAAGCATTAATCAATAATGCTGACAAGGGTGCATATGCTGCAGTACCTGGAATTCCTGAACTAAGAGATGCAATATCCAAGTATAACAAATATTATTTTGGAATGGATATTGATCCTAAACGAATCTATGTAGGTCCTGGAACAAAGG
>JBFIEJ010000136.1:0-2158 GCA_041603475.1 Candidatus Nitrosopumilus sp.
GGCACATGGTGTGGAGCCTGCAGTTGATCCTAAAGCAACTGATGAAGAACAAAAAGCATCTGTAAAACGACAAGAAAATGAAAATGATTTTGAAGAACTTGTAATGAAAGAAAAACCAGATGTAACTTGGGAGCAAGTTATAGGTCTGGAAGATGCAAAAAGTGCATTACGTGAATCAATTGTTTATCCAACTAAAAGACCGGATTTGTTTCCTCTTGGATGGCCTAAAGGTATGTTACTTTATGGGCCACCTGGTACTGGAAAAACTATGCTTGCAGCAGCAACTGCAAACGAGATGGATGGTTACTTTATCAACGTAGATGCATCATCTATGATGAGCAAATGGTTAGGGGAAGCAGAAAAAAATGTTTCAAAATTATTTTCTATGGCTAGACAGTATGCTGAAAAAGAAGGCAAGCCTGTAATTTTATTTGTAGATGAAGTAGATTCTTTGCTAGGTTCACGAAATAGTGAAGTAGGTGGAGAAGTGAGAACTAAAAATCAATTCTTAACTGAAATGGATGGTGTTAACAGTAAAGGAAAAGATTTGATGCTTTATGTGATTGGTGCTACAAACAAACCATGGAGTTTGGATTGGCCTTTCTTGAGAAGATTCCAAAAAAGAATCTATGTATCATTACCTACATTGGCTGCAAGAGAAAATCTGTTTGATCAATATACTGCACCTCTTAGAAAGGATCTTAAGGTAAATACTTCTGATCTTGCAAAATTATTTGATGGTTATAGTGCAAGTGATATCAAAGATATCTGTCAAGCAGCACAAATCAAAACGGTTCACGAAATATTCAATGCTCCTGATTATCATGAACCCATTGAAGGTGAGACTCCTATTCAACCACGAGAACTAACTACTAGTGATTTCAAAGACATTATGGCAAGAAGAAAACCTAGTGTTTCTCTTGAAATGATCCGAGCATATCACAAATGGAGCGAAGAGTTCCAAGCCCTCTGAGAAAAACTAATGCGATCAAAAAAATTCTAAAATTCCACTCACAAAACTTAAATTCATATTAAATCGGACTTTACGAGGGTCACAATTACTACAAAGAAATCAATCCACGCAAAAAAGTTTGGAAAACTAATTTTTGATGATGGAACTGTTCTTGATGGTGAAGGTTTTGGTTATTCTACAACTGTTTTTGGTGAAATTGTCTTTAACACCGGCATGGTTGGCTATACAGAAGCACTAACTGATCCATCTTACAATGGCCAAATCCTGACTTTGACATATCCTTTGGTTGGAAATTACGGCGTTCCAGATCCTTCAATTGTTGATAATAATGGAATCTCAAAATTCTTCGAATCTTCTAGAATTCAAATTCGAGGACTAGTTGTCCATGAATTATCCCTTACTGCAAGTCACTGGAATCTATCAATGACCCTTGATGAATGGATGTACAATGAAAAAGTACCTGGAATTTCTGGAATTGATACAAGGGAACTCACTAAAAAACTTAGAACTAGTGGTGTTATGATGGCAGCCCTTGTTGTGTCTGATACTGAAATTGATGTTGAAAAAATCAAAAAAGAATTGGCATCTACAACTCATTATGATTCTGAGCAATTTATGGATATAGTTTCTACAAAAGAGGAGCGCATCTATGGTGAAGGTGAAAACTCAGTTGTTGTAATTGATACTGGTGCAAAAAATGCAATTATTCGAAATGTTCTTGAATTAGGTTACAAAGCAATTGTCCTTCCATGGAATACAACTTATGAAAAAATAATGTCATACAATCCAAAAGGTGTAGTACTTAGTAGTGGACCTGGTGATCCACAAAAATGTCCGGACACAATTGATACAGCTAAAAAACTCATTGAAAATAACATTCCTACTCTAGGAATTTGTCTTGGTGCACAAATTATTGGTATTGCAGGAAACACTGAAACATACAAACTAAAGTATGGACATCGAGGTCAAAACAAACCTTGTGTGAATTTGGAGAACAATCAAGTTTATGTTACTAGTCAGAATCACGGATACGGCATTACGCCTGAATCATTAGAAAAATCTGATTTTAAATTATGGTTTACAAATGCAGACGACAAAACAGTTGAAGGTATAAAACACAAAAAACAAAATTGTGTTGCAGTTCAGTTTCATCCCGAAGCTGCTCCTGGTCCTTACGATTGTAAA
>JBFIEJ010000137.1:0-2134 GCA_041603475.1 Candidatus Nitrosopumilus sp.
AGAAGAACTTACAAACTATGTCAGAAATACAAATCCAAAAATTCGTGAAACGGCATACAAAACTATTCTAACAAAATACTCTGAAAACAAGGGAGTCATAGGTGAAATTTATCAAAATATTGTTCTTAATTGGAGAGATGAGGGCATTGAGATTAGAGGTTACAAATCCCCAATATCAATGAGAAATATTGGAAATGATGTTGATGATAAGACAATAGAATCACTTTTGCTAACATGTAGAAAAAATTCAGCAGTATTTCAAAAGTTTTTTGTTCAAAAAGCAAAGATGTTAAAAATGAAAAAGCTTAGAAGGTACGATCTATATGCACCAGCAGCATCAAAAATTAAAGAAAAAAATTATTCATACAATAAATCAGTAAATTTGGTTTTTGAGTCACTTGGAAAATTTAGTGACACACTTGAAGAGTTTGCAAGAAAAGTCTTCAATGAAAAACATATTGATTCGGAGGTAAGACAAGGAAAAAGAGACGGTGCATTTTGTAGCACACTCACTCCAAAGATCACACCATATGTTTTAGTTAATTTTACTGGAAAATCAAGGGATGTCTTTACTTTGGCACATGAGCTAGGACATGCAGTTCACAGTCAAGCTGCACAAGATAGATCAATTCTTGTACAAGACGCACCATTGCCATTAGCAGAAACAGCATCCACTTTTTCAGAATTATTGCTTTATGACAACATCTCCGATAAAATTTCTGATGATGAGAAAAAGATCATGCTATCATAGAAAATAGATGATTTGTATGCTACTATTCTTAGACAATCATTTTTCACAATCTTTGAAGTTGATGCTCATAGACAGATTGGAAATGGAACCACTGTAGATGAGATTTCAAAAACATACCTTCAAAATCTAAAAGAACAGTTTGGAAATTCAGTAAACTTATCGGATGATTTTGCAATTGAATGGAGTTGCATCCCACATTTTTATCACACACCATTTTATTGCTATGCATATTCATTTGGCAATTTGCTTGCACTCTCACTCTTTCAAAGATATAAAAAAGAAGGAAGGGATTTTGTCCCATCATACATTAACATCCTTGCTGCAGGAGGTTCGAAAAAACCAGAAAAACTCCTATCAGAATATGGATTTGACATTAGATCACCCAAGTTTTGGCAGGAAGGCTTTGATTATATTGAAACTCAAGTTAAAGCATTAGCAGTACTAAACTAGATTTTTAATAAATGGGGCTGACAGTCCAACGCAAGGACTGCCAGCTTGTTCCCCGAACGGTTTGAATTCGATGTCACTCTAAAACTAAAGATATTCAGATTTAAACGTTTGAAATCACTAGTCGATTTTTTTAGGATTTATCTTTCTAATTGTACCAACAAGAATTCCAATTGTGAGACCTAGCTGATAAAGAAAATACAATAAAACCTCAAAGGTGCTCGGAGTTAGATCAGTGAATCTACTCAAAGCAGTTAAAATTAGCAAAAGGGCACTAAAAAAGAATACAAATCCTTTTGCAGTACCGTGAAGATTTGTAAATTTCAATACAACAAAACTCATGACTGTAACTGAGATGGCAAGAACTGTAAGAAAACCAGTATTCATTCCAAAAATTAAGAATAACGTAGATGCAAATTCAGCAGGACTAGCAGCAGATAAATTTGACAAATCTATTTTTTCAGGAGATGCAAAACGCGGTACACTAAGAATTGCATTTATCAGAAAGAGAATAAACAAAGTGATAGAGACGCTCTTTACATGATTTTGTAAACGAGGAAACCTAACAAGAATTGCCCTTCCAAGAATTATTCCTTGAAATAATCCAATACCAAATGCACCTAAAACTGAAATAATTGAAAAAAGAGGATCTTGAAAAATATCTGCAAGAAAAGGAATCAGAGCCATACTAATCTAGGTTCATAAAAATGAGAATATTAGCTAGTCGATACTTGATTTTTGTAGGAAAATTAAAAAATTTCCAAACCAAATGATTCAGAATAAATAAAATAAGAGTAAATTTAATAATTTCATCTCTAGAGGGACTAGCTATGCGTAAAGCACTATTTCTCAGCACACTAATAATTTTTGGAGCCATTTCAATAAATTATGCGTCATCACAAGAGATGAGTCTTGCTACTTTTCAAGAAACTGCCC
>JBFIEJ010000138.1:0-2134 GCA_041603475.1 Candidatus Nitrosopumilus sp.
TAGTTGTGTCTCCAATTACTTTGTCATTTTCTTTAATTATTCGTCGAAGACTCAATAGATCATCCGAATCTTCAGGAATTACAGAAATTGAATTTTCATCAATAATCTTTGTAATCATAATATTGTATTAATCTACAAAAAGAAAAGAGTTTAGCTTGTAACTTCGTTAGTCTTTGATTCTTCAGATTTTTTCTTCAGATAATTTTCAACCCAATCTAAAGTAAGAACTCCTGATTCTGCAAGATTTGTAAGAGAGTTTGCAGAAGCCTCTCCTGAAGCTTTACCGTTATTCTTTCTAATCTGTCTCCATTTTAAAGAGGTATTACCACTTTTTGAATTGTAAATAATTCCAAGTACATCCCTTGCATTTACAAATGTGATGTCTCTTATTTTTTTCAATGTTACCTTGTCAGCTGCTTCAACATAAATTGCACCTAATTCATCTTCTCTTTCTGCAAATACTTCAAAGTCTTCCAAATAACTTCTAGGTGCATAAGATTTGCAAGTACTAGAGATGATGAATCTTCTAAAGCTTTCCAATGATGCTGGAGTATCAATTGCAACCATTTTGAATGATTGAACTTTTAGCCATTTATCAAGCTTCTTGAAAGACTCAATAGGAATCTGCCTCAAATATGGCATACAGGCTGTGATGAACCTATCCCTTTGATTGATGATGAGGATCTTGAGTTCTGAGCCTGCTTTAGTATTTTAAGGGATAATTAATTATTAAAAAATATGAAATCTCTAACTGAATATCTTACATTTCAAGTTAAAACTAGAAGAGCCTTTGTTAACATTACACCTGATGTAAGAAAATTAGTTACTAAAAGCAAAATCCAAGAAGGTCTTTGTCTTGTAAATGCAATGCACATTACTGCCAGTGTCTTTATCAATGATAATGAAAGTGGTTTGCATGAAGATTATGAAAAATGGTTAGAAGGATTAGCTCCACATGAACCAATTGAACAGTATCAACACAACAATACTGGTGAGGATAATGCAGATGCACATCTTAAACGACAAGTTATGGGTCGTGAAGTTGTAATTGCAATCACAAATGGTCAATTAGACTTTGGTCCTTGGGAGCAAATTTTCTATGGTGAATTTGATGGTAAAAGACCTAAGCGTGTCTTAGTTAAAATTATTGGAGAATAATTATCCGAAGTCTGCATCACGTTTTTGACTTTGTGATTCATTCTTTCTTGCAGCAGCTCTGAATTCCTCATCATGATTCTGAGGACCATGTCCACATTTTACACATGCAATTTTGAATCCATCTTCATATTTTTCATATGTTTCACAGCCGCAAAAACATGCCATGAATAAATATAATTTCTAAGACGATATATCTTTTGGGATAAAATATACCTATACTGATTTACAGCATTGACCCATTGGAATTTCATGATCATGTGGACATTTTCTAGGATGCTTTAGCATAGTACACAATGCATCAGTGAATTGCTTGTTCATATGATGCTCAATCCCACAAACCATCTCTTCATCAATTTCTACTTTTAGTGCACTGTCCATTAGAACTTCTAATAATCTACTATTTCGCATCATACTGGCTCCAATTTTTTCACCCTCTTCTGTAAGCCTAACCCCTGCCTTGTTGTAATTAACCAAGTTTTTACTGTTTAATTTTTTGAGCATTTGAACCACACTTGGCTGTCTTACATTGAGCATTTTAGCAATGGTGCTAATTTTGACATCTTCTCCTCTTTCCTTGATATGCCAAATTGCCTTTAGATACATCTCTACATGCTCAGCATCTGCAGTTCCTACAAAAAGAACTTCTTCATCCAGAGCGTCCATATCATACCATCTTTGAATCTTTTAATAAATATTCAAAGTAATTTCGTGCAAATCCTGCTAATCCTGCATGATCTGCCCAAATAGCAACAACATCTGATGAATTTGTTCCCCCAATTTCTGGACCTAATAAGATCACAACATACCTTTTATCTGAAATTATTCCTCCACCAAACAGACCTTTCTTGATTTTTACCGTTGCAACTCTTTTAATTGATTTTATTGATTCCTTATCCATTTTATCTGATGTGAGTATTGTTATATCTACTCCTTTGTCATGAAGGGATCTTAATTTTGGTAATGCCTGTTTAACTAA
>JBFIEJ010000139.1:0-2083 GCA_041603475.1 Candidatus Nitrosopumilus sp.
AGATTAAACCTGCTTGTTTCATCTTGAACCCAAGAATGATTTTGGGTTAGAGTAAATGTTTGCCCCGAAACAAGTGGGACATCATATGAGGGCAAAACATTATTCTCAAAACTTACCTTCAGAGTATTTTGATTTGAGAATTGTGCAAACGAATCACCGCCAAACAGACTTGCCAAAATAATTGCAGACAAAAGGAAAACAAATAATTTCATGTAATCACCAATGCCTCAAGTCCAGGATATTTTGAATCAAGTTTTTCACTAATTTGCTCAAGGGATTTTGTATAATCACTATTGAGGGTCTCATATTTTCCGCGTGGAATCAAATCTGCATCAAAATCCGAATGTAGTTTTTTCAGGGATTGTTCATATCCAAACTTTTTTGCAAGTAGTAGATAAAATTCATCAGAGATTGGCCATGTAGATTTTGGTAATTCAAATACATCACCAATTGGTTGCGAGCTCTCACCCCTAAAACTATCAATCTCTTTTATTTTTTGGAATCTATATGCAGTCAAAATGTATCTAACATCATTTGAGGAATATTTTAGCTTCTCAACTAGACCGCATTTCAAAAGGGATTTCTCTATAGTTAGTCTAACTAGATCTTGCTTTGATTTGTCACTCTCACCAATGGTTTTTTGAGCAATCTCAGATAGCTTGACTGGGCCCATCTTTTCTTCGGTCAATTCAGATATGGCATAAATTATCTTCTGGGTAAGGAGTTCTTTGGAGGAGTCTTCAAGATATTTGAAGCAGTTTTCTTTGAGATTTTTCACTTTAAGAATTCTAGAAAAAAGATCTTCTTCACTGAGCAATTCTAATCACCATTTCTCTAATCAACTAGCACTAAAGGGAATAGACATATTATTTTTGATAAAATCTTGAGATTTTTTGTCTGATTTTCAAATTATTCTACCTCAATTAACAAAAGACTAGTTAAAATGGGATTAAAACAGAGTAAATTCATGAAAGCCAAGTTTAATGGAAAATGTGTTGAATGTGGAGGGGACATTAAAGTTGGAAAGGAGATCCTAAAGAATTCTAGTGAAAAGTGGGTTCACAAAGCATGCTCAGATCTAGAAGATGAATTGCCATAAATGAAATTGGAACAAATTAGTCATAAATTTTTTAAATTACCTCAAATAATGAGATTCACAATGAGCAAATCAGGTCTAGTTTTGATGGCAACTGTAATGGCCGTAATTGGAATTATGATGATTCCTCAAAACATTTCAGCTGAGCAAAATAGTGTTACAGTAACTCCAATTAATGATGAGCTTAGTTTGCAAAAGACCATCACTACGATGAATGTACCTGAAGACAATACTCTTCCATGGGCAACAGTTAGGGGAGCACCATCAGACTATGTAGAAAGGTATCCAATAATCATTCAATTTTACCAAGGTGAAGATCCTGTTCACTTTGCACAAGTCGATGTTAAAGGAGATGGCTCTTATGAATACAAATTCAGAGTCAGAAATGTAGATCTAAATACCGGAGAGGCAGTAAATATCTTCCAAGGAGATTATACTGTGAAAATATTTAGAGTCATTCCAAATTCTAACGATTCAGTTTAGTAGAATCGCTTGTAAAATTATTCCCCCTCAGTAAGAGAATTCATATACTGAATAAAATTTTGAAGAGCTAGAAAATGAGTAAAAACTTTTGGCACGATATTGAATCAGGAAATGACATTCCTGAAATTATCAATGTAGTAGTAGAGATTCCAAAGGGTTCAATGAACAAATATGAATATGACAAAAAACACAACATGATAAAACTTGACAGAGTTCTTTTCTCACCATTTCACTATCCAGGAGATTATGGCCTAGTTCCTCAGACACTCTCTGATGATGGAGACCCACTTGATGCGCTAGTTCTAGTTACAAATCCCACATATCCAGGAATTTTAATAGAGGCAAGACCAATTGGACTGCTCCAAATGAAAGATGATGGGAAGCTAGATGACAAGATAATTTGTGTTGCAACAAATGATCCTAGATATCTACACACTGCAGACATTTCAAATATTGAAGACCACTATCGTTCAGAGATTGCCCACTTTTTCCAAGTGTACAAAG
>JBFIEJ010000140.1:0-2082 GCA_041603475.1 Candidatus Nitrosopumilus sp.
AATCAAACCTCAAGTTTTACAAGAGCCAAGAAAGATAAATCAAGCAAAAATTATCAGACCACAAATTACCCCAAAAATAGTTGAGAGGCAAGAAAGTATTAGGCCACAAGTTGTAGGGGTCCCTCCAAAAATAATAAAACAGCAAGTGAAATCAAAAACAACAGGTGCCCAGATGGCATACTCTGGTGGATTGCTTGCCTCCCTTGTTGGAACTACATATCTCCTAGCAGGAGAGGTCATTACAACAGTTGTAGGCATTAGTGGGACTGCCTTGTATCTTGCAGTCTTCAAATCGCAAATAATTAGAAAAAAATCTCCAAAGGCATCAATTGTAAAAACAGGAATTCCGGGATTTGATTCAACTCTGTCGGTAGGTCTTAAAAAAAATAGTTCAGTTGTAGTATCAGGCCCTCCTGGAAGTGGGAAAACTACATTCGGATTGCAATTTATCTATTCAGGTGCAAAAGAGTTTGATGAACCAGGAGTATACATTTCAATGTCTCAAAACATTGATGAGATAAAAAAAGACTGTGAGTCATTTGGATGGAACATCGAAGAGATGATTGCAAAGGAGAAGATACTGATGATTGACTTGAGACCATTTAAGATTAAAGATGAAGTAATTGGGAAAGATGATTCACTGTATCGTGGTGAGCAGATACCATTTGAGCACTTAACAAAATTTATTCTAAACAGCGTAAAGAAGATTAAAGCCAAACGAATCGTAATTGATTCTATATCCATACTTGGAATGCAGTATGCAGATAAATTCTACATGAGACAAGGACTGCAAGGAATGATTCAGGCCTTGGAGAACTATAACGGAACAACCCTTTTAATTTCTGAATTCTCCGAAGACAATCAGATTCCATTAGAGTGGTTTGTAACATCTGGAATAATTCAGCTAGACAACAAAATAGTAAATGACACAATGAGAAGGACAATTAAGATTACTAAACTGCGTGGAATCGAGCATAGTGAAAAAGTTCATTCTCTAGAGTTGGGCAGTAATGGTTTGTATGTCTATGAGGATTGAGACTCAGATTCTGCTGCTTCATCTAGTTTCTTTCTAACAGCTTGGGCCACCTCTTGCTTTAGTTTTTCCTCTTCTTCAACTAGTTCTTTTTTGAATTTTTTTTCCCAGTAATTCTTTACCATTTAGACTCGAGTATAATTTGCAAGCCTAAGAAATAAGCTATTCGACTATTTCAGCCTCAAAATTTTTGGATTATGTAAAAACGCAGAGAAATCATCCATCAGTATTAAATACAAATTTTGAAAGACAAATTACCTAACACACTTTCAGGGGATTTGGTGAGTGATCATCAAATTCCCAGAAAATTTAGATTTTTGAAAGAATTTTTTTCTTTTTTGTCTGAAACTCTTTTTTTGTAATAATTCCTGCTTTTTGCAGTGCATCTAGTTTTTCAATGAGGTTTAGTTGAGATGCAGGAGTAGTTTTGAGTTTTTGTCCTGCCTTGATGCTGCTTTTGACACCGGACTTTGTACTCTTTTTCAATCTGGAACCAAGTACACTACCCTTTTTTGCAATCTTTGAGCTAAACACATATCCCTTCTTCTTTGCCTGCTGAATGATTTCTTCAGATTTTTCCCGGGTTACATCATCTACTAGTTTTTTTCTCCTTGCAAATCGTCCTAACTCCTTTGTCTTTTTTTTAGCTAGATGTGCTTGATATTTCAAATCCTTTATAATTTCACTTTTAGTTTTTTGTTTGAACCGTCTTGTGTACTCCTCAATGACTAGAACTGGAAATGGGCTATACTCTACGTCAAGATAATATTTAATTATTGTATCATCAGGTAATTTTTTCAAGTAATCTTTGATTGATTTTTCTGATTTTATTTCCATATTATAGTTGGGATATATCATCATAAAAAGATTCAACTATCATCTTTTGATCTTAATGTATGCAAGCAATCCTGCTGCAGCAAAGCTGCCAATTAAAATTGCCAGACCAATTAACCATCCTTCAGAGAACCACGGATAATTTGTGATGATTAAAATTCCAATTAGTGATGATATTACTAATACAAGTGCTGCAATTGTTAGGTTTTTAGACA
>JBFIEJ010000141.1:0-2019 GCA_041603475.1 Candidatus Nitrosopumilus sp.
GAACAAAATTTTCTGCTATCTGCTTGTAAGACTCTGATTCGCTAATGTAATAATCAATTAAACTATCGATGAACTTTCTATTTTCTTTAGATATGGCCATCTCTTTTTTCTTAATTTCCTAGTTTATTTAATTGTCTTTGACTATAACAAATTGTTTAATCAACTATCTGCGTCCATTTCTATCTCTTTTTTAAAAAATGAATATTTTAACTCAATTTCTCTTCATTCAGATCTTCTGATTTAATCTTCTTATCAAAGAACATACAGGCTGTAAGATCTCCTGTTACATTGACCATTGTTCGGGTCATGTCTAAGAGTCTGTCCACACCCAACAAAAGCACAACTGCTATAGGCGGGATTCCAGCTGCGATGAGAATTGTAGATAAAATAACAATTCCTGTGCCTGGGGCTGAAGGAGCACCAATGGATGCTGCAAGTGCCGTCAATGCAATCAAAAGTATTGACATGAATCCTAAATCAATACTGAAAAGCTGTGCTAAGAAAAATACTGCTATGATTTGGTAGAGTGCAGTTCCATCCATGTTAATTGTAGCTCCTAAAGGGATGATGAATTGAGAAACTTTGGGTTTTACTTTTAATTTTTCTTCTGCAGTTTTAATTGATACTGGCATTACTGCAGCAGAACTAGAAGTTGAAAATGCAAGAAGTTGAGCATCCTTTATCATTGCTAATGTCGATAGTATAGGCCTCTTTGCAAATATTTTGATAATTATGATGTAAATCAATAACATTAGAAAAAGACCAATTACAACAGTACCCATGTATGCTCCAAGCCCAACAAGTGCTGAAAGACCAAGTTTTGAAGTTATGCCTGCCATTAAACCAAAAGCAGCAAAAGGTGCCAAACGCATTGCATAAGATACAATTTTCATTGTAAGTTTTTGAATAGATTCTAACATATCCAGAATGGGTTTTGAACTTTCTTTGGGTAAAGTAATAAGAGAAATTCCTACAATTAATGCAAAAACAATTATGCTTAACATCTCTCCCGACATAAAAGATGCCAGGGGATTACTAGGGATAATTCCAAGAATGCCTTGTGGGATTTCATGTATTGATATTTCTGATCTTTCAATTGGTTCAATGTCTTCTAAGCCAAAACTTTCTCTGATCAAAGAACTATCTATAAAATTTCCTGGAGCAATTGCTGTTACAACTAAAATTCCTATAGTTAGTGCAATTGCAGTTGTTACAACAAAGTACATCGCTACACCAAAACCTAATTTTTGAAGTTGCTCCATACTTCCTGCTGATGTTATACCACGAATTATTGATGCAAAAATTAAAGGGATGATGATCATTTGAATAATTTTTAAAAATAGATTTGCTGGAATTGATAACCAATCTGTGATTATTTCTGCAGTTTCTTTTTCAACAAAGCCTGCTTCGGGGCCTAAGCTAATACCCAATACTAATCCTAAAAATAATGCCAAGATTACCTGTGCCCATAATTTTTTCTTGATCAGATACGTCATCTGAGGTGTAGGGAATCTGAATGATTTTACTGCCAATTTGATTGAGCCATCTACTGTTATGGCCTATATTACAAATTTATCTGATTCTCAATAATGAATCTCAAAAATTCTATTTTCAAGGCTAGTATTTAATGAAAATAATAAAACTAAGAATCTGCATATATTAAAACGGGTTTCAACATGGATTCTAAAAAGAAAAAAGAACTAGAGGATCTTATGGACAGTGCTCTAAAACATGAAGATGATCTTCAGCATGATGAAAATGAGGATCCTGTAACATATGTAAATTCAAAAGAAGTAGAATCAATAGAACATGAAGAACATGTTAATCATGATGAAAATGAGGATCCTGTAACATTTGCTAAAGAAGATTAATAGTAATCATCTTGTAATCTCTATTTGTCTTTGATTAATCGTTTATTTATTCATGAATTATTTTCAAAATGTTGTGGAAATTAGAATTAGATGAAAACTATTTTCGAATATATGATTCAAAAAAACTCATTGCAGGATACTTTGATCC
>JBFIEJ010000142.1:0-1992 GCA_041603475.1 Candidatus Nitrosopumilus sp.
GCATTAGAAGAGACATCTGTATTAGAAGTGACAAATGATTCAGATAAGGAAGTTAATTCTTTAAGAATTTGGCTTGGAAGTGATTTTAATTTCAAGTCATTTAAAACAGAAAAAGGATGGGTAGGAGAAAAGAATGCTCAATGAGTAATAATTTTCACATCTTCTGATTCAATAAAACCAGGAGAGTCTGTAAAGTTTGGAGTAAAAACGGACAAAGTAAATTCAGGTATTAATTGGAAAGCTCTAGATAGTAAAAATGTCCAAATCGATATTGGAAAATCTGTTGCTAAAGAGATTCCGAAAGTAGTTAAAAATTCAGAACCAAGTCAAACAATTCAAATACCAGGAGAAGGCATATCATCCGAATCAATTTTCAGGGTAATTCCAGAGAAACCAAATGTTGGTTCAACAATTAGAGTTACAGGAGATAATTTTGGATCATCGCAAGAATTTGAGTTTTATATTGATTCAGAAAAATTAGGTACTTTTGAGACAGATGAAAATGGTCATTTTATCACTACAATGAAAATTTCCAATGAACAGAAAGCTGATAGGGTAGATTTCAAAATTATAAGCAAAGAAGGTCAAGAAAAGAAACTTAGTCTTAGAATCGGAGAAATAGAGAATAGAATTCCAGAATCTCAAAACATTCCACTTACTATCAAAGGAATTCCAGATATTCTTCATAGAGGAGACTTTTTAGAAATTTTTGGAACAGGTGAGCCGGGAAGTGCAATTACTGCAGAAATTAAAACATCAGACGGAACCACCATTAACTCTAGAACAGCAGAAATCGATAGTAAAGGTAATTGGAAATTAGAAGAGCCAGTAATAATACCATTAGATACAGCATTTGGAAAATATAGTGCAACCATTACAGATGGAAGAGAAAATAAATTAGTTTATTGGACTGTTGAATCAGATAAAATAATTCTCATAACTCCGATTAATTTAAAATTTGAGTCAGGCGAGATTATGAAATTTAATGGTACAGCATTGCCAAACAAATCAATAGAAATAGTATTAGAAGATCCATTGGGAAATGAAATTGTATCAGACATTATGCAAACGGATGAAGTAGGTTTTGTAGAGTTTGAATATCAAACAACACAAAATACATCAGAAGGTACTTACACATTAATTGCTACACAAGATAAAGAAAAAGAATTCACTTATGCCGGACTGGGTCAACTCCCAACAATACCAGTAAATTTAGAATTTGATAAATTAAGTTACAAGGCAGGAGAAACTGCAATAATTACTCTCTCAGGTAAAGCATCAGAAATTATCAGTTTGTTAATAATCGATCCTTCAGATAAACCTAAAGGAGATGCGATTTCAATTACTTTACAACCAGATGGTCGAGGAGAACATTCATTAGAATTAGACGGATATGCATCTGGAGTATATACAGCAGTTATCAGTAAGGGTAGTGCTCAAAGTACAGAAATTTTCACAGTAGGTCTACAGACAGGTTCAGGAGATATTGAGATCAATACAACAAAATTAGATTATCGTCCAGGAGATTCAGTATTGATTTTAGGCGATACGGGCTCTAATGTTCTACTGACAGTATCATTGATCAATCCAGAAGGGGAAGAGATTAAAGTTAAAGAAACATTTTCAGACAAAAATGGAAAGATTTCTGAGGGATCATTTAGAATTCCGTCTGATGGAATTCCAGGTACATGGATCATAAACGCAAAAAGTGGTTCAAATTTTGATAATGAAGAAATCAATGTTACTGCAGTTCTACAGGAAGGAATGACAGTGTCTGTAGAGGAAGGGCAAGAAATTCCAGGATATGGTAAAACAGTAAACATACATGTTTTTGGGGCATCACAAACTGTAGAAATTGAAATTATTGCAGAAGATGGTGAAGTAATTCAGGAACTTTCATTCCCAGCATCAGGGGATGGGGAAATTAACCAACCATGGATAATTCCAAAAGATACTGAACCTGGTACATATACAATTAAAGTGTCAGATGCA
>JBFIEJ010000143.1:0-1989 GCA_041603475.1 Candidatus Nitrosopumilus sp.
AGTAGTCTTGAAGCAATTACAAATAATGTTGATGCAATAGCAACAAGAATTATCATTTCAATAATTACAAATTCAGTTACAATTCCAAAAATTCCAGCTCGAATTACATCAACCAAATATGTTAGAGGATTTAGATAAAATGCCGTTCGTAATGGTTCAGGTACCCCTTCTGCTGGATAAAATGCGGTACTGACAAAAGCGAAGAAAAGAAAAACAGTGTTGATAACTACATTAAATCCTTCACTTGAACGTAATCTAGTAGAGATTATTGAGGCTAGTGATCCAAATAGGACTGATCCTGTAATGGCTCCAAAAATGATTATTGGAATTGTTACTAAGGAAAACTCTACAGATTCAAAAAATACAGGATATCCAACTACTGCAATCAGTGTAGCACTAACTAATCCAATTATTCCTATGGTGCAAATATTACTCAGAATGTAATGACTTCTCGTAAATGGGCCTGACATAATTTGCTCAAACATCCCATGCTTTCTATCATTCCAAATTATTATTCCAGAAATCAGAGTACTATTCATAATATTAAATCCAATCATACCTGAAGCTAAAAATGCAGGATAATCAAGATCTTTGTTTCCAAACGGAACAGCATTAATCAGTGGAGCATATGCAAATCCAGCTACAAAAATATAGATCAAGGGAAAAATTACTTGCCAAATTAAAAATCCAGGATTAAGAGAAATTGTGAGATTTCTATTAACTAGTCTAATTATTGGGTGCATTTTCTCTCACCATGTTTAAAAAGATCTCTTCAAGATTTGTAGGAACTGCGGATAGATCCTCTATCTCAATTCTATTATCATTTAGAATTTTTAATACTTGTAACAATACTAATTCCGATTGTTCTGAATGAATTATTATATTGGTTCCAGTTTCAAAATCAATTTTACAATCTGAAACATCACATAAAAGGGAAGATACATCTAATTGTTTTTCTAATAAGTGAATTTTGATGGTTTTTTCTTTTCCAAATCTATTTTTTAATGCATCAGGTGTATCAACTGTGATAATTTTGCCTTTATCAATAATGGCTACTTGATCACAAAGATATTCTGCTTCTGATAGAATATGTGTTGTGTAAAAAATTGTTAAGCCACTTTTAACTTTATTTTTTAAATAATCTAATAGTTTTCTTCTAGCACTAGGATCTAAACCTACAGTAGGTTCATCTAAAAATAACAATTCCATATCATGCATAAATTCACGGGCGACTTGAACTCTTCTTCTTTGTCCAATAGAAAGATCTTCATTTCTTTTTTTACGAATTTCAACTAAATCAAAATCTTTTAGCAGCTGTTCCATTCTTTTTTTACGTTCAGTTTTTGGAACATCCCACATCATTCCATATTTTTCAAGGGATTTTTCAACGGATAATGTAGGTTCATAGCTTGGTTGTTGTAAAACTACACCAATTTTATGACGAATTTTAAGAGGATTCGATACCGCATCAACTCCCAAAATAGATAATGAACCACTTGAAGGGGGAATAAGTGTTGTAAGGAGTTTGATGGTAGTAGATTTGCCGGCTCCATTAGGACCTAAAAATCCAAAGACTTGACCTGATTTTACGGATAAAACAAGATCATTTACTGCGTAAACTGAACCATACGATTTAGAAAGATGATCAACATCAATACAGGACATAATAAAACTGCGATCTTCCTATTAATTTAGTTAGTGAGATAAATAAGATATTTTTTGAGAGAATTTAATGAATTAAGATAAAACATATAGAAATTTAACAAAACAACAAGTCCATAATTTCAAAATAAAAGAAAAGGGCAATTATGCGATCATTTTTTGTAAGAGTGAAATTTTCAAGATAATGAAATTTTTATTAATAGAGCTAGTTTATGAAAAATGAATTGTCAGAATTTGAAAATCTAATTAATAAATTTCTTGAACAAAAACCAGAATTAACTAAAGCAGATCTTGAAAAGCAAATTAAACAGAAGAAAGAAAAAATAG
>JBFIEJ010000144.1:0-1986 GCA_041603475.1 Candidatus Nitrosopumilus sp.
ACCTGACAGATATCTAGAACGATATGAAACAGCTCTAGTTAGAATTCCATTTGAATGGAATGAAGCAGAACCATATATTATTGGAATTACAATTGAAGATGGAACTCGATTTGAAAAAGAGATTGAAGCAGCAGCTCCTGCATTAGAACCAAACCTTGAGCTTGTAGGATTTTTTGCAATAATTGGAACATATGTTGGAATAATTCCTGTCATGATTGGTTTACTCTGGTTGCCTTTTATCAAAAGGATTAGCAAACAAAAATATCACTTTTTTTTGGCTCTAACTGCTGGACTATTATTATTTTTAGGAATAGATTCTATTGAAGAAGCAATTGAAGTTTCAGATGAAAGTCTTGCAGGCAGCTTTAACGGAGTATTGCTTATAGCAACTGTTTTGATATTGTCTTTTCTTGGACTGTACTATACAGGTGAAAAATTAGTAAGTAGAGCAAAATCATCTCGAATTACAAAACCTGTTGCAATTGCACTTATGATATCAATTGGTATTGGCCTTCATAACTTTGGTGAAGGTCTTGCAATTGGTGCTGCAGTTGGACTTGGATCTATTGCGTTTAGTACATTTTTGATTATTGGTTTTGCTCTACATAATACAACTGAAGGGATAGCAATAGCTTCCCCAATGTCAAGAGAGAAAAAAGTAATTGGAAAACTAGCTGCTATGGGATTAATTGCAGGAGCCCCTGCAATTTTTGGTGCATGGGTTGGTGGATTTGTTTATTCACCATTTACATCAGTAATCTTTTTGTCAATTGGTGCAGGAGCGATATTTCAAGTTATAATCACCATTTTAAAATGGGTACGAGAAGAAGGTGACAAAAATCTCTCTAGTGCTGCAGTTGCTTCTGGATTTGCAGTTGGTATGCTAGTGATGTATTTGACTAGTATTTTGGTTTAGTCCGGTTCTGGATGTATTGTGATTACTGCATTGTTTATTTCAGCTCTTATCACATGCTCAATTTCTGAAGTCAAATCATGAACTTTTTCAATTGACAATTCTTTATCAAATGAACAATCAATATCTATTTTGAGAATATTTTCAAAGTTTAGTGACACTATTCTGCCTATTTTTTTAATTTCTTCATACTTTTCTAAAATTTTCTTTATTTTCATCTCAGTAGCTTTATCTTCCATGTTTAAATTTTCAGGAACTTTCACAAATGGCTCCAAATGAATAGTTGCATGCTCAATCTCAGAAATATTTTGTTGTATTCTTTCCTCAATGATCTCTGAAATTTTATGTGCAGATGATAAATTGATGTCTCTATCTACCATCACATGTAAATTAGTAAAAATTCTATCATTTGTTTTATGAGTACTAACATTATGAACGCCTTTTACTCCTTCAACACTTTTAGCTATTTCTAGAATTTTTGAATCAAGTGGGACATCTTGCCAATCGGGTTCAAAATGTATTGTAATCTTAGCATTTGAAATTAAATCCTTGACATTCTTTTCAACATTAGTACTAATCTCATGTGCTTTATCAAAACTTGTATCTCCACGCAATGAAATTGTTATATCTGCAAAAATTGTATCTCCGGATCTTCTCATTAGAATTGGATCTGCATCTATGACATTTTTTGTTGCAATAACAACATCTTTAACATTTTTTACTAATTCTGGTGAAATGATATCTGTTAAGTCTAGTGCGGTTTTGTAAATTAATTTGATACTTAGAACTGCCAACAGTCCTCCCAAGATTAGTGCTGCTACAAAATCACCATAGTACAATCCATATGAAACTAATGCAATTCCAACAATCGCTACTAAGGTAGAACCAAGATCCATAAATGCATGATAAAAGTCAGCTTTGAGTGTTACTCCGCCAATTTTTTTAATGGAATTTCTTAAAAGTATAATTCTAAAAATATCTACTCCAATAGTATAGACTCCCCCAATGATGGCATACATTCCGGGTAGAATATTTGGTGGCGGACTTTGTAATCTGTTAATTGATTCATAAAT
>JBFIEJ010000145.1:0-1963 GCA_041603475.1 Candidatus Nitrosopumilus sp.
ACAAAGCATGGTTGCCAGTGTAACTAGCATTGTTACAGGGTATAGAGTGTCCCTAACTGCACCACTATCAACTGCTTGTTTTGCTATGATAAATGAAAATTCACCTCTCGGAACCATTACCGAACCTATAGTTGATGCACCAGTTACATCATGACCCCCAATTGCAGAGCCAAAGAAATTACCTACAAATTTACCAATCACAGCAAGAATAATTATTGGAATTGAAATTAGTACAACTGAAGGTATTGCTGTAATGTTTACAAGCATTCCAATTGAGACAAAAAAGATCACACCAAAGAAATCCCTAAGTGGAAGAACTTTTTTGGTAATACCTTCAGAATGTTTTGAGGATGCAATTATCATCCCCATGATAAACGCACCAATTGCAGAGCTCTGACCTAGAAAATGTGCCAAAACAGCTAATCCAAAACCTAACGCAAGTGCAGTGATAAACGGTCCTTCGGGAATATCCAAACCATGAATCTTTTCCAATAGTTTCGGTATTAGTTTAATTCCCAAGCCAAGAGCAATAACAAAAAATGTTAAACTTTGCAGAACTAAGATTCCAACTCCAGTTAAATCAAGTTCAGCACCAGCTGATGCATTTCCAAGAATTACTAAAAGTAAAACGGCAGCTAGATCTTCTACAATTAAAATTGTAATTACTGTATTGAATTCTTTAGTTTTAACTAATTTCAAATCACGCATAATTCTAAGAGAAATAGCAGTACTGCTAATTGAAAGAATTCCAGCAAGATATAGAGATTCCAAATGAGACCAACCAAAAGAATATGCACCAACATAAGCTAAGAAAAACATTATTGAAAGCTCTGACATGCCAACAATGATTGCTTTGATTCCTGCCTTCCTTAATTTTTGAAGGCTAAATTCTAGACCTACAACAAAAAGAAGAATTATAATTCCAAGTTCTGCTAAAAGATTGATTAGTTCTACATCATCTACAATTCCAAGTCCGTATGGTCCGGCAACCATTCCAATTAAAATAAATCCAATAATAGTTGGAAATTTGATCTTTTTCATAATACCAGCGCCAATCATCCCTCCTCCAAGCAGTAATGCAAGTAATGCAAGGAATTCAGTTACTGCTACACCAGCCAAAAATTCACTCCATTATCTTTGAGAAATACTATGATAAAATGCTTCCATAAATTAAAATCTCAATAGCAAGAATCAGATTCAAAATAATCAGACATATTGATTTTTTAATAGTTAAAAAATCATCAAAACAGATGTCAGTGTATGAACTTGGAAGATGGGATTTATCAGAATTGACAAAAAATCCAAAGAGTCCTGCTTTTCAAAAACAAATCAAAGAGTTAGAAACCCAAGCAAAAAAATTTGAAAAGATAAAAACCAAATTAGATCCAAAAATGTCTTCCAAGAAATTTTTGAGTATCTTAAATCAAGTAGAAGAAATTTCTGAGAAGATGAGTAAAATTGGAGGCTATGCTTCACTATCATATTCATCAGACACACAATCAGATGAAGCAACATCATTGATGACTAAAATGTCAAAATTAGGTTCAGAGATTTCAAACAAAATTTTGTTCTTTGATTTATGGTGGAAGATACAAGTTGATGAAAAAAATGCACAAAGACTCATGAAGGATGCAGGGGAGTTAACTGAATATCTCTCACATAAACGATTATTTGCAAAATATGCACTTAGTGAACCTGAAGAGAGAATTATTAATACATTGGATGTAACGGGGATTTCTGCACTTGTAAAACTGTATGACAAAATTACAAATGCATATGAATACAAAATGAAGCTTGGAAACAAAACAAAAACAATGACAAGAGAAGAACTTACAAACTATGTCAGAAATACAAATCCAAAAATTCGTGAAACGGCATACAAAACTATTCTAACAAAATACTCTGAAAACAAGGGAGTCATAGGTGAAATTTATCAAAATATTGTTCTTAATTGGAGAGATGA
>JBFIEJ010000146.1:0-1949 GCA_041603475.1 Candidatus Nitrosopumilus sp.
ATCTTTCTATTGATGAAATTGAATCTCAGATGAAAACTAATTATTTTGGGATGGTTTATTGTATCAAAAATTTTCTTCCTTCAATGCTTTTGAAAAAATCTGGTCACATAGTTAATGTTGCATCAGTAGCTGCAAGCTTTGGTCTACCTGGAATATCATCTTACTGTGCTTCTAAATTTGCAATGCTAGGGTTTTCAGAAGGTCTGAAACATGAGATAAAAGACTCTGGAGTTGGAATAACCGTTGTAAGTCCAATTATGGTTAGAACAAGCTTTTTTGATCATTCCTCATTTGAAAAAATGCCCAAATACTCTCCAACATCACTAAGTTCGAAAACTGTTGCAAAGGCAATTTTGAAAGCTGCAGATTCACCACGATTAGAGATTATAGTTCCATCAGTAGTAAGAATTGCAGTATGGTTAAAACATACAATTCCTTTTTTGATTAATCCATTATTAGGAAAGTCTTTCAAAAAGCAATTAGATTCAACAAAAGAATAGACTTATTCTTCCATATCGTCATCTGCAGCCTCACTGGAGCCCACATCTAACATTTCTAATGATTTTAACTCAAACTGATAAATTGCATTCATATCGATCTCTTTTTCCTTTTCTAGGTATTCTGAAACTTTTTTGCTTAATGGTGCTTTATGTTGATCAAAAGTAAATTCATAGACAACTCCTTTTTCTAAATCCCCCATCTTGATTTTTTTTGGTAAATCCATAGTTACAATATGTCTTCCATCCTCTACAGGATCATACAACTGCGTATCTATTTTATTATCTGCATCATACAATTCAAGAATATATCCTGTCTTCTTCATCTCGACAGGTTTTTGGAATTTTGCATTCTGAATTTCATCAGTTACCCATTCTGGAATGTCATCTTTCTTTTTTACCATGATAAAATACCTCTAGTTTTCTGCTTTTTCTTTTTTACTCTTTGACCACCATTCGAGATAGTCATCATGTTTGTCATCACGTGTTCTTTCTTTTTGATTTAGTTTGAATCTGATATCTGAAATTTCTTCTCTAGTAGCATACAATCCACATCGTTTACAAATGAAATGTCTCCTGTTTTTTTCATCCATTTTCATTGGAATTTCAATTTCATCAAATAATTTGAATAATGCATCCCTGCTTCTTTCTTCTTCGGGTATATCTGCCTCATATTTTGCTTCAATCTTCTTTTTCTCTCGTGATGTGCATTCTGGGCAGTTTGGCAATGATGATTTGGCTTAATTTTTTCCATAAAAGCGTTCCCACATTCTTTGCTGATCGATTACATCTGACACGCGGATTTTTTCATCATCCCTTTCGGTCCGTTCGCCCATCGAAATCCCGCGTGCCAGATGATAAAAATTCTAAAAAATAATCTATTATCTCTTTTCTTCCAAAATCTGAGCAGCAATTTTTGCAGAATTCTCTGCGCCATTAGGAACAAAGTTCTTTGAAAATTCAGCTAAATTTTCTTCAAATTTCTCATAATTTTCTTTAATTTGAGATATGGCTTTAGTCACTTGATTAGTTTTAGTTGCAAGGATTCCAAGATTTTTCTCCTCTGCCCACTTGATATTGTTTGTGTGTTCATCATAAATTGGCATTCCAATTATTGGCTTTGATTTTCCACCCATTATCTCACCCATTACAGTATGAGATCCATTCACTACTGCATATTTACATAAATTCAAAATTTTATCTTTTTCTTGCTCTGAAAGAAATCCTACATCAATCTGAATCCAATCTACTTTTTTCTCAAATGCATCTGAGATTGAATATCTTTTTCTATCTTTTCCCAACACCGAATCTATTTTGGGATCATTTCTGGCATGAGAAATTATTCTTTTTTCATCTTTCATTTGATCTTCAGTAAATACTTCTTCATATCTCTGTCCTGTACCATCATTAGTTGATTTGTTTCCAGTTCTCATCCAATATCCAAATTCATTA
>JBFIEJ010000147.1:0-1926 GCA_041603475.1 Candidatus Nitrosopumilus sp.
AACAAACTAAAAGTATTAGGATTGCCAAAACTATCCCTAGAATCATAATATTTTGCATCAAGGCTACCGCCTGCAGTAGAAATCAATTTTGTTCCAGATTTATCACATATTTGTGAAGGCATTTTGAATACTCCTTCAAAAATTCCAGTACTTGGTCCTGTTTCAACTAGAGTGAATCCTGTAGCAGCTAAACCTCCATGTTCAACTCCATTAATTGTACAACGTTTGTAACGAATGTCCTTGAGTTTAATTTCTAACAAAATTGCTCCATCCTTTCCCACTGTGTCAACATTTGGTGAATTTGGATCATTGATAGTTTGATAGCTTTCTATTGTATCACTTTTCAAATTTAGATCAGAATCTTTCAAAATTAGAGTTACAGGTTGACCAAATCGAAAAGTAGATGAAGTTGTTGAAACAGTTCCAGAATTTGTAGCAACATCAGATTTTGTAGAAGTGGTAGTTGATACACCCACTTCGTCTAAATCAGAATAAGATATAGAAATTCCTTCTTCATCAATTAACCTATCAGTTATGATAATTTTTATCTCATCATCAATTGTTTGTATTGTTTGAATAAAATTAGGATCAAGTATTGTTAATTGATTAGTTACTGAATATTCAAAAGTCCCTTCAAATGTAGAAGAAGTATCTTGAGTTTCTTCTAACTCAAAGCGATAAATAGAATTGTTAATGCTTTGATCATTTTCTAATCCAAAAGAAAAGAAATCAAAGACAATGGGTTGTTCATTAGATTCATCAAAAACGGATAAGGCTCCAGAAGAATCAAAATCGATTACAAGAAATACAGTTCCACTTTTCTGAGAAATATCGGACACATCAGAATCATCTATTTGAATAAAACCCTGGGAGGATGAAATCTCACCTGCATCAACTATAGTTATTGGGGCAGGATCTGAAAGAGAATCAAAATAAAGAGAAAATGAAGTATCACTAAAATCAGAAATTCCAAAATCATTTTCAAAAGATCTTAAATCATAATTTATCCAATTCGTCCCAGCAGTGTTTGATTCAGCAATATCAAGCAAGGTGGAAGATAAGGTAGATGCAGAAATGCCCAAATCAATGGAAATTATTTCATATGAACCATTTACCAAAGTATCAATATGTAGCCTGTCAGAGTGAGAATCAGGTACGGATGAATTTGCAGCATTCCCTGTGGGTAAGGAATTGTGGAATAGAACATCTTGTGCATTCTCAAGGGTTACAGGATTTCCAATTGTGACTGATGGGATGATTGCAGTTGCACGAAATACATCCAAATCATCTCGTGAACCAGAGTTAATGTTTTGATCAGGATCAACAAGAATAACAGGGTATTTGTTTCCAGGTTTTAATGATTCAGAGGCATCACCGATTCTCAAAGTAGGTTCATCTAAAGATACACTAGCTGATGAAGAGCCAGTCAGTACAGAAATTGATTTTTTATTATAAGTTATAGAGCCTGCTTGACCTCTAGGTGCATCATTTAAAATTCCCAAAGTAGATTGGTCATTGTCATCTCCAGAATCAAAAATACCAGAATTTGGACCATCCTCAACTAAAGTAATAATTTCAGAATATGTTAAAGTCCCATCAGTTACACTGGTACTAGGTTGATCATCATTTAGTTGTAATTCAATAACAGAGTTTTGGTTTATAGAAAATTTTCCATTATCCTCAAATCCAATATTTGAAAGATATGGAACTAAATCTACTAACCCAACATCCCCATTTGCAGAATCAGAACCAGAATCATCATATGCTTGATAAAAAGTAGATGGCGTAGAACCAACATCAAAAGTCCAAGAATCTTCATCAGTTGGATCTTGATTTAGTTGAAAATCATTTAACGATAAAAAAACTTCAGCATTTTTAGGATAAAGATCTCTATCAAGAGTCATAGAAATATTTGGGATTTCATCA
>JBFIEJ010000148.1:0-1853 GCA_041603475.1 Candidatus Nitrosopumilus sp.
AAAGAAAATATTGTCTGCACTTGAGAGTTTGAAAAAAGAAAAATTTGATTCATCATCAGGAGCTGAAGATATTCATGAATTAATTGAATCTCTAGTCATCAAAAAGGCTGGAATGGCAAGTGGTGGTAAGATGCATACTGCACGTTCTAGAAATGATCAAGTTGTACTTGACATTAGAATGAAAATAAGAGATGATATCAATATTATCTGTAATTGCCTGCTGGATACTATTGAGGCACTCGTTTCCGTGGCTAAAACACATGAAAAAACCATAATGCCACTTTACACACATCTTCAACAAGCACAAGCTGGATTATTTTCTCATTATTTACTGGCACATGCTGATGTGTTATCTCGCGACTTCCAAAGACTCTACGAAACATTTGAACGTGTAAATCAAAGTCCACTTGGTGCAGGTCCTGTTGGTGGAACTAGTATTCCAATTGACAGACACATCACTGCAAAGATGTTAGGCTTTGATTATTTAGTAGAGAATTCAATAGATGCTACAAGCACACGGGATTTTGTAGCAGAATATGTTGCAGTAGTTGCAATTTTAATGACTAATCTAAGCAAGATTGCAGAAGATTTTGTAATTTGGTCAACTTCTGAATTCTCATTCATTGAACTTGCTGATGAATTTACATCTCCTTCTAGTGTTATGCCTCAAAAGAAAAATCCAGATATTTTAGAATTAACTAGGGGAAAAACCGCTCAAGTTATTGGAACACTAACTGCAATTCTAACTACCATTAAAGGACTTGCATCAGGATACGGGCGTGACTTGCAACAAATAAAATCTGCTATTTGGGATACATCAAAAATTTCTATCAGTGCATTGGTAATTTTAAAATCAATTTTACTAACTATGAAAGTAAATGAAAAACAAATGAAAAAAGTAACTGAATCAAGTAATCTCATAGCACTAGATATTGCAGAAAAGTTAGTACTAGAAGGAATACCTTTCAGGGTTACCCATAAAATTTCAGGAACATTAGTGCAATTGGCACATCAATCAAAAAAACCCATTTCAAAACTGACTCCTTCTGAAATAAAAAAATCTGTATCTGATACCAAAGTTGATCCTAAGATAGTTTCGAAAATTATTTCATCTACTACTGTAGTATCGTCACTCAAGGAGCGTAAATCATTTGGATCTTCTGGATATGATGAACAAAAAAGAATGATTTCAGATAGAATCCAAATGATTAACAATTACAGAATTGATATGACTGAGAGAGAAAACAAAATTATTTCATCAGTTGAAGACATGACAAAGCAAGTTAATCAGATAATCCAACAAAAATAAGATAAAGTAGCGGGTCTAGAGGGATTCGGACCCTCGACAACCGGATTAAAAGTCCGGTGCGCTACCTGGCTGCGCCATAGACCCTGATGAAAAATGCTTTTCGTGTATAATTTAGTCTTTTACAAAATTTTTTGTTGTGACAGAAACTTTTAATCTGGCAATTCGATTCAAAATACTTGTGCCCTTGTAGTATAGCCCGGTCTAGAATTCGGCCCTGTCACGGCTGAGACGCGTGTTCAAATCCCGCCGAGGGCGCCATTATTTCTAATTTCAATAATATGAAATTAATTTTACAACCGATAAGAAAACAAATCTGTCATTTGTTACTGAAAAAGTAAAAGAGTGGATAAATGCTAACAAAAATCTTAAAATTCAGGCCATTAGTGTGATTCTTGATGTCTGGAGAGAAAAAAGACACTGAAAAAGAATCTACAGTTTCATCTTCAGAAAAAACTACTGAAGAAAAAGCAAATTCTGAAACTGTAAAAGCAGAATCAGAAGCAAAAGTAGCTGAAGATGCAGCAGCAAAAGCAGAATCAGAAGC
>JBFIEJ010000149.1:0-1835 GCA_041603475.1 Candidatus Nitrosopumilus sp.
CCAAAAACATGTATGTTTACTGTTTTACCATATCCTGGAATTTCTTGCCCTTCCTCTACAGACACTGTCATTCCTTCCTGTGCAACTGCAAGAACATTGATTTCTTCATTATCAAAGTTTGAACCACTTTTTGCATTAATTACCCACGTGCCTGGAATTCCTTCAGATGGAATTCTAAATGATCCTTCTGAAATTTTTCCATTTTTGTCTGAAAATGTTTCTTTAACTTTAATCTCTTCCCCTTCTGGATTAATCAATGATACTGTTAGTAGAACATTTGGTCCAGTCTCGCCTAAAATCAATACTGAATCACCTGGATGATAATCTAACTTGGTTGTGTTAATATCAATTTCCCCTGAGCCAGTCTGTAAACCTACAGTGAAAACTTCTGTACTTTGAGCACTACCCTTACTTATTACAGCAGTATAAACTCCAGATGCATATCCGTCTAATTCTATTGAATGTGTTCCACGACCATCTGGTTGTAAAGTAATTGATATTGCATCTCCTTTTGGCTTATCTGAAGGATCAATTATTAACAAATTAATTATTTCTGATGCTTTTCCTGAAAGAGTAATTATTGCTGTCTCTCCTATTTTGTAGCTAAGCTTATCAAATTCTAAGTTGACTGGAATTGTTGGCAATTGACCTAATCCTGCATATATGAATTCTTTTTCTTTTTCTTGAGTTGCAATTAAGGTGTATGTTCCTTCTGATGTAGCCTGTGTAGTTTCGAATTCAAACTCTACAAAACCTACTTCATCAGTTTGTATAATATCTGAAAGAACTTCGTTTCCTAATGGATCCTCTAACACAATTTCTATTTGTTGGTTTGGTAACGCTGTACCATTAAATCTCATTGTTTCACCTGGTTCAAATTTTAAATTGACAGGTGTAATGATGATCTTTTTATCTGATCTCACTTCCCAGTAAATTAATTTATTTTCTCTTCCGTCAGTTATGGTTGCACTATATTTTCCAAATGGAGTATCTAATGCTACAATTATCGGCTTTTCTAACTTCCAATTTCCCTTGGCATCCACTTCTGCTGTTCTAGAATTGATCACATTGCCTTCTGATGTTTTAATTTCTGCAGTAATTGCACTTCCTGGATCACCTGTTCCAAAAATTTCCAAAAAGTCTCCTCTATTAACCACATCTGGGACTCCTTTGATTGTAAGTGGAATATTTTGAGATTCTGGAATTCTATTATCAATTTCTCCAATTCTAAGACTAAGTTTCTTTTCTTGACCTTCTTTGTCTTTTATTTTGAAATCTACCCTGTCAGCTTTTTGATCACTAGAAATCTTCATTGTAGTCATAAAATGACCATTTTCATCTGTTTCAAAACTACCTATTTTTTTTGAATCAATGTAAAAATCAAATTCTTGAGATACTCCAAAATTATCGCCTGTAACTCTAATTGTTGAACCTACATTTGGTTTCTCTGGAATTATTCTGAAAATTGATTCGGATAATATGCCTTCACCTGTGTTTTCTATATTTTGACTTGGTTCTGAATTTTTAACGACTTTTGGAATATCTTTAGCGACGGATTTACCTGTATCAATTTGGGTGTTCTTGTCATCTAGAACCTTCCAGTTGATACCTGAAGTTACTTTGTCCGTTTTTACTCCAAACTTTACAGACTCTCCTGGTTTTATTGAATCAGAAGATGTGAAAATTATTACTCCTTGAGCATTCTTTTCTCCTACCCATCCTTTTTCTGTTTTAAATGACTTGAAATTAAAATCACTTCCAAGCCAAATTCTTAAAGAATTAACTTCCTTATCTGAATCATTTGTCACTTCTAATACAGATGTCTCTTCTAATGC
>JBFIEJ010000150.1:0-1819 GCA_041603475.1 Candidatus Nitrosopumilus sp.
ACAATCAAAAATACAGGTCAGCTTCCAATCAAGTTTACAAGGCTCTGGGTCAATAACATGACAGACCCATCATGGACTTTACAAAATTTTACATTAAATGAAATTTCTGCACCTGGACAGGTTTCATACAATGTAGGTCAAAATATTGAACTCTATGCATTAGAATCTCAATCATATGATTTGAGATTGGTCACTGAACGAGGAAATCTCTTTAATGTACAAATAATTTCACCTCAAGATGAAAGTCTTGAAATGAATTTATTTTCAACCTCAAAATCTCTTCTAACGGGACAAAATGTCACACTTTGGTTTGGTGTTACTAATAATGTGACAGATGGTAGTGTATTACAATTAATCACTCCTCAGATAGAAGACCCTCCAGATGTTATTGGTGGTGCAACTGCAACACATAAAGAAGGTCCGATACCATCATCAAAAGAAAGTTTGTCCCCTGGTGACACGGTATTTTTCAAATGGGTCTATGAAGTTTCAGGAAGTTATGGAGACGAAATTACATTTAATGCAACTGTTAACAATGCAAAACAAGGAAATTTTGTTGAAGAAAATGTTACATTTTTTACCCTTGATGCAGATTCTGTATCTGCACAAAATGCAGGTGTTCTTCAAGTTCAGTATGATTCATTAGAATGGACACAAGGCTCAAGCTGGTCATCTGGATGGAATTTAGGTGTTAATACAGACACCGTATGGAGAATTACTATTACAAACAATGACCCTAATGATACATTCTATATCGCAGAGGATTCTGCATTATTACTGACACGTATAGGTGGAGCAACAAATGAATTCTATATTGTAGATAGTGCTACTACTACACCAACTGTTACTGCATACACAGAACATGATCAGAGTATTGCTCCAGGTGGTGAACTACTTGTTTATTTTGGTGCAACAACCCCTGGGGGTGATATCGAATCAAAGACCCCTGCAAATAAAGGAATCAACGAATCTCCTATTCTTATGTTTGGAGAAATGTGTTCTGGTGGAAGTTGTCCTGGAACAGGTACATCATATGGGCAAACGATCCCATTCCTTGGGATTCTATTAGAATAATATAATATGGATTGAGATTTTGAAGCATTATGGTAACTAAAGAAGAAATAGAAAATGTCTCGAAATTAATGAGAATAGATATTGATGATCATAAAGAATTTGTAGACAAAGTACATGCAATGATTGATTATTTTGATATTTTAGATTCTGCAGGCGTTGAATCTGAAGAAATTTCCATGTCTGAAATTTCTATTTCAAATTTAAGAAAAGATGAACATATTCCATTTAATGATAAATTGATTGAAAAGCTAAATCACTACAAGGGAACATACGTTCGCGCACCAAAGATGTCTTCATGAATCTAAAAATATCTGCTCTTGATTATATTCAAGAAGTAAAAACTGGAAATATTTCGGCAGAAGATTTTGTTGCAAAAACCTTGGAACAAATTCAAAAAATGGATAATAATCTCCATGCATTTTTGTCATTAAATGACAAAGTAATAGATCAAGCTAGAGAAATTGATAAAAAAGTAAAGTCTGGTGAAAAAGTTGGAGATTGTTTTGGAATGCCAATTTCAATTAAAGATAATATTTGCATAAAAGACTCTAAAACTACCTGTGCATCAAAAATGCTTGAAAATTTTGTTGCACCTTATGATGCTACGGTAATTACAAAATTAAAACAACAAGATGCAATATTTATCGGCAAAGCAAACATGGATGAATTTGCAATGGGACTTACTACTGAGTTTAGTGCATATGGTCCAAGTAAAAATCCCTGGAATACTGATTATGTTCCTGGG
>JBFIEJ010000151.1:0-1791 GCA_041603475.1 Candidatus Nitrosopumilus sp.
ATTTTAATGAATACAAACAAGAACAGCACATACTTGCCCAACAGAAGCTAGCAGAACTTTGTTCAGGGTGCCAAGATTTTTCATTTGAGGAGATAAATGATATTTTCAATTATGAATTTTCACAAGACATAAAGAAACTAGACAATCCAACTATTCAACTAAAGATGGGCTTTGAAATTAACAAAGCTCAGCAAACACTGCATAAAATTCTATACCCATAATCCTCCTAGTAAGATATTTCCTCCTTTGATATTACTAGACTTGATTTTAATCAATACGCTTAATTTTCCACTAAATATACACAAGTTATGATACATCCAGATCTGATGAAACTATTAGAAGCAAATGATGTCTTGGAAATTTTAAACGATTCAGTAGCATATCAATTACAAAAAATCAATAGCGTGGAGAAAACTAATGATGGGCGAGACTGGTATAGTGAGTTACCATCAATAATTAAAGAAAAATTTGACAATTACAAAACAGACTATGAAACACTATCTGGAATATTGAAATTAGATCATGAGCAATTAAAGAATGAGATGAACAAGGGATATTACTATTGGAGATTACTTCGTTCTGCATGCAATACATACAGAAATGATTTGGTAGAGTATGATCAACAATTAAGCACAGAGTTTAATCTACAAGAGACTGAGGCAATCTCAAACAATTCAATACTCAACGAATGTATTGTGGTATTAAATCAGCATGAAATTGAAAAATAATGTTATTTTAAAAATGCTAATGCCTTGGTAATATCGGATTTACTAATTATCCCAATAATGTTTCCATGACCTGATAGCACTCCGGCACCATTGATATTTTTCTCCAACAATACCTCTCCTGCTTTTGCCAAATCATCATCATATTCTACTGATACAATGTCTTTGCTCATGATGTCACTTGCCTTTACGCTTGCTCCAAAGCCTGATTCAGAAATGAATCCTTTACGTGGAAATATCACTGATATTATAGGATCTGAATTATCAAGAACATCCTCATATCTTCCTTGTTTTAGCGCCAACTCAAAGAGATCTCTGAATGTCACAATTCCTACAGGTGTTTCATTATGATCTCGTAGTATTACTCTGGAAATCCTCTCATCAATCATCTTTAGTACAACTTTGTAAAGTGGAGTATCCGAATATTGCCATGCATAGTATGGCGACATGAATTCACCTACTATTTTTTGGCCAGAATGTGTTTTGGTAAAGTATCTGACCAAATCAGTCTTTGTTAAAATTCCGACGGCCTCGTCTTTTGATTTTACTACAAGTGATCCTATTGATTTTTTTAGCATAATCTCTGCGCATTCAGCAAGACTGGTCTTCTCATCTACTGAAATTATTTTTTTGACTATTTTTGATAATGGGATTTCATCTATTTTTTTCTCAGTATCCTCTGTTAAAAGAAAGAATCCTAAATCCTTCTCTGTGATAATTCCTGTAACTTTATTATCTTCTGTAACTAGAATTCTACTTTTTTTCTCATCAATGATTTTTTTTAAAACATCTGCCAAGCTTGATTCATACTTTATTGTTCTTGGTGTATTTTTGTAATCAATAGCACATTTCATAATTTTAAAAATTCATCGTGTAATTAAATGACACATGATAATTACCATCGATGAAAATCAATTAACAAGACAATATCACAAATGAAAATAACTTCCTCACTTAATATTGAAGATCATCTGGGTTTTTTTGTGGATATTAATAGAGTACTAGTGCCTCTTGATGGCTCGAAGAAATCTTTTGAGGCACTAGATAGGGCAATCACTCTTGCAGG
>JBFIEJ010000152.1:0-1789 GCA_041603475.1 Candidatus Nitrosopumilus sp.
GCAATTCTCCATCCAATAACAGCATCCCAAGCCACAACACCTTCAGATATTTCAAAAGCAAAAGGATCTAAGTTGTTAAGGTAGGCAACAATACCAAATTCGGCCAAACCAGAACCACCAATGGTAATTGGTAAGTTACCAATTGCATTAGCACCCATTACTGCCATAATAGAATCAAAGGGATTAATCACAAATCCAGTTCCCATCGCAATGATCATAAAAGATAATCCATAAAATGACCATGAAGCCAGTGAAAACAAAAATGATACTGAAAAGATTTTTTTAGATTCAGGAGTTTTTAGATTTTTTCGACTCATAGTACAAACTTCTTCCATCCAAGAATTTGTTTTATCAATTGCATTAGCTCCTTTTTCCTTTCCAAATTTTTTAGCAAGATTTTCTAAAATTTTGGGAACTTGGAATGTATGCTTTGATGATAAAAAGAACATTACCATCCATAAAGATGTGATAACAATACTAGTAGTTAAAATTACAATTCCAACTACATATGCACCGTTTAACAAAGCAATAATTCCAGCCATTATAGATAACAAGCCAGCAGCAAAAACTTCTGTAACAATATCCATAATTGCAATCCATGCAGATTTTGCAGGCTTTACTCCTTTTTTGTGTAAATAGTAAATTACAACAAATTCGGCTCCAACAAACATTGGTGTTGTAAATTTGATAAACTCACTCCCAACTCTAACACCTGTTAATCTAAAAAAAGAATCAAAATTACCAAGATACTTTCTAGTGATATATGCAAATTTGACTCCTTGAAGTCCCAACTTTATCATCATTGCAATAATTGCTCCTACAAAGGGAAAAAATCCGATAGCTAAAACATCCTCTGGTTTAATATCAAATTGAATGGCAATGATGAGAATAGGAATTAAGGTAACAGGAATAGCTATGAGTCTCCAGTTCATTTGATCAAATTGTTGGGGAATCAAATATGAAAGTTGATTAATTTTCCAGTCACAACAAATTTTCTGCCTAAGTTTAGGCACAAATATTTTAAAAAATTATATTTTTGAGGGATTTTTTTGTTCTTGAAGTTCCATCTTTATCTCTGAAAATAAGGAATCAAGAGTTTCATAATCTGATAGATTTTTTTCTTTGAGAAGTTTGACTACTAGATCTTTAAGATAGATTTCTTTTTGAAGAGTATTAATCACAAATAGACTATAATTGGCTAAGATAAAGTCAAGATGGAATTTTTTTATGTATTTCAATACCATTTTGGCATATTTGATAATAGATACTCATCAAGTTAGTTTGAAATATAAGCAAATTAAGAAAATTAGACGGATTGAAAACAATTTTCATTTCTGGAACAGCAGGTTCTGGAAAATCATCATTAACATCAAAGCTATATGACTATTATACAAAAAATGGAGCATTTACTGCAATCTTAAATTTAGATCCTGGTGTTGAAACTCTACCATATACTTGTGATGTAGATGTCAGAGATTATGTGGATATGATATCTATTATGCAACAGTATGAACTTGGACCAAATGGTGCATTAGTAATGGCAAATGATCTAATCGCATCTAAAATTGATGATATTCAAAATGAAGTTAATCGAATTAATCCAGATTATTTGATAGTGGATACACCTGGACAAATTGAATTATTTGCATATCGTTCTAGTGGAAAATTTTTGGTTGAAAATATATCTTCAGATGAAAAGACAAGTATTTTTCTTTTTGATGGTGCACTGATTACAACACCAGTAAATTTTGTTTCAATAGCACTTTTGGCAACATCAATTAGACTACGA
>JBFIEJ010000153.1:0-1752 GCA_041603475.1 Candidatus Nitrosopumilus sp.
AAGGAATTAAAGGTGAAAAAACATTTGATGCTTCTCTAGATGATAAGATTGAAGGTGGATTTGTTAAAAAACCTGAAGAGAAATCAAAGTGATAATTTCTACGCGTGCCTTATATGCAAAATTGTTTTTATGAATTGCATGGTAGAAGTTCAATCAATCTCAAAAAAAGAAAATTCATCATTTCAACATCTATCTTGGGAAGACATTCAAGGTCTAGCTTGGACAGTAGATGAATTTAGTTTTGAATTAAATGAAAAAGTATCAACTTGCGTTTGTGCGTAAGTTTACTTTTTTTATTAAAGATCTAATGACTCCTTGAGTCCTTTGTACCTATTTCTGATGGTAACTTCTGTAACGTTTGCAGCTTCTGCTATGTCTCGTTGAGTCTTATCCTCACCATTTTTGACACAAGACAGGTATAATGCAGCAGCAGCTAATCCCATTGGATCTTTACCAGCTGAGACCTCGTTTTCTTGAGCCATTTTGAGAACCTTTACAGCATATCTTTTTGTTTTCTCTGCAATTCCAATTCTGCTTGCAATTCTTGCAACACATTGAATTGAATCAGTTACTGGCATCTTCAAGTCTAGCTCTTTTACCAATAATCTGTAACATCTTGCAATGTCTTTTCTTTTGATGTTAGCTGCTTGTTCTACATCTTTGAGATTTCTAGGAGTCTCAGTATCACGACACGCAGCATAAAGAGCTGATGCCATCAATGCTGAAATGGAGCGTCCACGAACTAGACCTTTTTCTAATGCTTTTCTGTAAATGTAAGCTGCCTTTTCTATTACTGAATCAGAAATTGCTAGTTTGTCTTTTAATCTATTTAATTCACTAAATGCCTGTCTAAAGTTTCTATCAACTGGTTCATGGACTTGGCTTCTACTATCCCAAGTTCTTAATCGCTCAATGGTACTCTTCATTGATGCAGTAAGCGGTCTTCCTGATGCGTCTTTGTTTACTGGATTGATAATAGTAGCTAGTCCCATATCGTGCATTGTAAGTGATGTTGGAGCACCTGCTCTTGCTCTATCTCCATGTTCATCCTGAGTAAAAGATCTCCATTCAGGACCGGATTCTTGAAGTTTTTCAGTAATTACAAATCCACACTTTGAGCAGAACATCTCACCTGATTCATTATCAGTAACTAGTTTCCCCTGAGCGCATCTGGGACACATCTCTTTCGTCTTGCTAACCATTTATGATTCTAGGGTACTCAGTTGTTTGGTATTTATGAATCAACAACTTTTTTCTTTAAAAATAAACCCAAATTTTGAGCCTGATAATAACATAGAATAGTCATATTGGAATATGAGAATTGAGAAGTATGAATCTTCTTTGGCTGATCCCTCTGCTAGTTGTTCTCTTTGTTCTATTACCAAATGTACATGCAGAAAAAATTACTCGGAATTTTGATGGAGGGATGGATGTAGAGATCACATATCCCAAAGAAATTGTAATTGGACGAGATGGCATAATCTCAGTTTTAGTAAAAAATAATGGATGGGAAGACAAACAAGATATATCATTTGTATTTGCCAGTCAAGACAATGCACTAGTAGTCGGAGAAACAAACAGTGTAATTATTGACAAACTTGCACAAGGTGGCACATATGGTGGAAGTGTAGATTTTAAAATCAATAGCAATGCCAGTCCAGGAGTACATTTTCTAAATTTAAAATATTCCCAAGTACTTGTTGCAAATAACGAAACACCACAACCTGCAATATATCACGACATTGCAATTCC
>JBFIEJ010000154.1:0-1751 GCA_041603475.1 Candidatus Nitrosopumilus sp.
ATTGAATATGACATTAAGAGAATGTCAGCAGAGTTGAACTATCACAAATCAAAGGCCAAAATCTTTGAGCAAACTATCAGAGCAAGACAAGATGAGCTTGATGAAATGTTTGGAGTCACAGCACATTCTGCAGATAATGGAGAGATGTATCAATGAAAATCACAAAGATTCTTCCAAAGTTTCTTGCCAGAGTATATCAGGAAGAAGATTTGAGACGAGCAGAAATGCATTTACAATATCATAGAGGTATTGTAAGAGTTCTTGAAGGGCGAGTTGTAGAAGGTAGAAAAGAACTAGAAAGATTGCGGGGACAAAAATGGAAGTAATTACAAATTTTACTCAAGCACATTATGAATTGTTTGTAATTTTAGGAATTATCGTTACAAGCATTGTTGTAATCTTTAACATTCAAAAAATGAGGAAAGTCGATTAAATGACTAGACAAAACTTGATAATTTCCATTCTGAGGAAAATCAACATGAAGAATATCGATAAGAGTATCAATGAATTCAACAAGGCAATTCAAGATTTCGGAGACGCTATGGAATCTATAACTAGTGAAATTTCAAAAGATGTCAAAAAATCAAATAGAGATGCAGAAATCAGAGAGGATAAAAACAGAGAAAATCTAGATAAAATTTGGGGAAGGAAAAAGAATTCTTTCCTCGGAGATGGGGAGGTTTAGACATTGAGTGTAATGCCAAAAATGAGCGATTTAGTAGGCGTCATAAAGGAAATCAAGTCAATGCGTCAGGATGACAAAAATTTGGAGAGACTAAGATCAAAAAATGCTGCAATCCTACGGCGTGAGATAAAATCAGTTGAACGTCAATATCTGAAGACATGGGAAAAGTTCAATGAAGATAAAAACTATACAGAAACATTTCTTGGAATAAATGCACATTTGTCATTTCTGTATTTGAAATATGATGAAATCGAGGCAGGACTAAACAAGTATGTTCGTCCTCTAGTATTAAGACAAACAAAGCTACGATTCAAGATACTTAGACTAGAAGAAAAGTATGAGAATTATAGTGAGATTATAAAAGAAAGAAGAAAGATTCAGGACGAAAAAAATGCATTGTTTAACAGACAAACTCGTGAAGAAATCAATCTACTACTGCCAGAATCAATATCATCTAGTCGTGTCATGCTAAAAATTGCACGGAATGAATTTTTGCAATCATGGGAAAAGTACAAAGTAAATTCTAAGCTTGAAAAAGAGTTTCTAAAATACAGCAACAATTATGCAAGACAATTATTCAAAGTAAAAGCACTAGAGGCAAAAATCAGAAAATGGAGAGAGGCTAAGCCATACTACCAAATGTTGAGAGAAAATTACATACGATATTCCATTTTGGAAGATAAACTCGTAGATAATTTGAGGGAGTCATATGCCTGAACAGAAACTAACATGTCCTAATTGTAACAAAGAATGGATTGCAGAAATTCTTTGGGGACTTCCAGGAGATTTTGATAGTGAATTAGAAGAACAAATTGAGAGAAAAGAGATCATTTTGGGCGGATGCCTGGTGACAGACCACGACCCAAAGTGGGAATGCAATAATTGTTATCATAGATGGGGAGAACGAGATGAGTAATTTTCAAATATTTTTCTCTCTTGTAGGAATTATCTCATTTTTTTTAGGAATTGTATTTTTCTTTATTGATGGAATGCTGTTATGGTCAATTTTGTTTTTTTCCATAGTAATGATTCTGGTTTTAGTTAAAGTCACATGGAATGTTGCAGG
>JBFIEJ010000155.1:0-1717 GCA_041603475.1 Candidatus Nitrosopumilus sp.
CATTAGGTTCATTGAAATCAGTAATTACATCTACTGATGCTCCTGCTTTTTCAAAAGAATTCTTTAGGCTGAAAATATTTCCAGCACCGTAATCAAAAATTGCTAGTTTGACCATTACATAGAACCTTTGGTACTTGGAATTCCTTTTTGTTTTTTGTCAAATGAAGAGGCATTACGAAATGCAACAGCAAGTGATTTAATTGCTGATTCTACCTTGTGATGATCATTATCTCCATACTTTACAGTAAGGTGAATACAGCAATTTAGATTCTGCAATAGTGATTGGAAAAAGTGTTCCAAATCTTCTTTAGAGATTCCTTCAATTTTACTTCGTTTAACTAACAAAGTTAATTTCCAAAATGGACGCTTAACTAGATCCAGGGATGCCTCTGCTAATGATTCATCCATTGGAACTGCAGCATAGCTAAATCTAGTAATTCCACTTCTATTTCCTAATGCTTTGTCTACTGCCTGTCCTATTGTAATTGCAGCATCTTCAATTAGGTGGTGCTCTATCCCGTCATTTGATTTTGCATTAACCTTTAGATCCATCATGCTGTGTTTTCCAAAGGAAACGATCAGATGATCAAGGAAATTAATGCCAGTCTTGATGCTAGTTTTGCCAGTACCATCTAGATTTACAATTACTTGAACACTAGTTTCTTTAGTAACTCGTTTGATTGATGCCTTTCTCGGTTTCATTTTATTCTCAGATTATGTATTGGTTTTATTCTAAATTTAATACCTTTGGAAGAAGATTAATCGAATCTAGAACCAAAATAGCGCCGTTTTGCTTGAATAACTCTAGTTTTTCTTGAGGGTTTTTACTAGTTCCAATAATTCCACAAAAGGTAGTTTTCTTTCCCAATTCAGTAGATTTTTTTGCCATGATTAAATCCTCCATTGAATCGCCTACATACAAGGATGTTACACTATTCATTCCATTAATAGAATTTATCAAAGATATGGGATTTGGTTTTGCAAGTTCTCTAGATTCATCTTCTAGAAATGCAGAGTTGTCAAGATCAAATTTGTTTAATAGATTCTTTAGTGAATAACTTACGGATTCTTTTCCTCTACCTGTCACCATTGCAATTTTAGAACCAAACTTTTTCTCTAGTTTTTCCATTAATGAATCATTTAGAATTACTTTATCATTATTAATTAACCCTGGTTGGGTAAAATCAGAAGATGATTTGAATAATTTTTGATATAATTGTGGACCATAAAAAATCTGATCAAAAATTCTATACAATGGGTTTTCATGATGAGTACCTGGATAAGATAATTGTTTTTTAATACCAGAAATGTCAGTTTTTTCTTCAATGAATTTTTCTACTGAATTGATTCCTGTTGCATCAGAATTTTCAATTACATTATTTATGAAACTAGTATGATCTTGATTCAATTTTTTGGCAGCTACAATTGAAATGATGGCCGCATATGTAAGATCAACTTCATCATTGAATCCACCTGTTGATTTGAACCCATCAATAATTTTAAAATCAATGTCAGTTGCATCGTTGATGTTTGCAAAATTCTTTAAAACATATTGAGTGGTTTTAATAATTACCAAATCATATGACTTTGTAATATCAATTAACACTCCATCACAATCAAAGATAATTGCATCAATTTCTTGTATTACATTAATTTTTGAATCATCAATGTAGATTCCTTCAGATTTTTTTTCCAGAGTCATCCCAATAAATCACGA
>JBFIEJ010000156.1:0-1680 GCA_041603475.1 Candidatus Nitrosopumilus sp.
AAATGTCGTTGATTCAATATCCGTTCCTGTTATTGCTTCAGGTGGCTGTGGCAAACCTGATGATATGGTTAATGTTTTCAGGGAATCAAATGTAGATGCAGCATTGGCTGCTTCAATATTTCACTATGAAACTCATGGAGTAAATGGTGTTAAATTATACTTGAAAGATAAAGAAATTCCTGTAAGATTATAATACTAATTTTTGTATAGTATAACATGGAAAAATCACTTGATGATATAGATTTTGAAAAAAGTGGTGGTCTTGTTCCTGTAATTGTTCAAGATGCTAACACAAAAGAAGTTTTGACATTAGCATATACAAATAGGGAATCATTAGAACTTGCAAAAAAATCTGGAAATTCTTGGTTTTGGAGTCGTTCTAGAAATAAACTATGGATGAAAGGTGAAGAATCTGGAAATACTCAAAAAATTAAAGAAATCCTAGTTGACTGTGATTCTGATGCAGTAATTTATCTTGTAGAGCCATCAGGGCCAGCATGTCATACTGGTGAGAAAGTTTGCTTTCACAATACTTTACAAAAGTAAACTAGCATACAGGTTGATAATCTTCAAACTCTCCTGGAAGAATATCTTCAGTTATTTTAAACTCTAAATTTGGATAATCAGTTCCTCTAAAAACAACTTTCCAATCTCCCACAAAATCATCTGCAGAACAATATCCTCTGAGTTTTGAAAGTTGTGGCTCTAAATAAAAATTGAATGCTGAATTATCAGAACCGTCAAATGGTATTGTTAAATAAACTTCGTAATGTGTTGAGTTCAATGGTTTAAGAAATGCCACTTGACCTTTTTCATCATATCCTAGTCCTCCGGTTCTGAGAAATATTTTTTCTCCCAAAACATATTCACTTCGATCAATCTGAAAAGGTCCTGAAGTAATCCATTCTCTCTCTTTTGGTGTATATTCATTTTCTAAATTTATTTTTTCAATATCATCTATTTTTTCTTGAATTTCTGGAGTAATTTCTTCTGGCTGTAGTTCTTTATTTAGAGTATCTTCAACCTCCATTGTATTTGATTCTTGATTTGTCATTGCAATGATTCCTACTATTATGATAATTCCTATAACAATAGGAATTGCAATTTTGCTATTCACAAAAACCCTCTAGCAAAAATCTCTAAAAACCTTCCTCACAATTGATTATTCTAAAAAATTTGATTTTCTCCTCTCTTTCCCCTTATGATGATTAGTATTCACTATATTTTTTAACCCTTAAAATTAAGTATCACTTAACTTGATATTAGGATTTTTTATCTATATTATCAAAGGTGATAATGATCTTGACTAGAACTTCACTACAATGCAGAGAGTGTAAAAAAGAATATGATACTGCCTTCAAGTATATCTGCGATGAATGCTTTGGCCCACTTGATGTAAAGTATGATTTTCCTACAATTACTAAAGATACCTTTTCTAACCGTGAGCATACCTATTGGCGTTATTTTGAATTACTACCAATAGAGGAAAAATCAAATATTGTAAGTATCGGTGCCGGAATGACCCCTCTAATCAAGGCTGACAATCTTGGAAAAAAATTAGGACTGAACAATCTTTACATCAAAAATGATTCTGTAAATCCAACATTCTCATTTAAAGACAGACCAGCTGGAGTTGCAATATCTAAAGCAAAAGAATTTGGATTATCAGCAGTTGGTTGT
>JBFIEJ010000157.1:0-1617 GCA_041603475.1 Candidatus Nitrosopumilus sp.
ACTGAAAATGTTGCTAATATTGTTGGATTCGGAAAAGCATGTGAAATTGCTAAAAATAATTTAAATGAAAATATGTCATATGTGAAAAAACTCCGAGATTTGCTAGTTGATAGAGTATTAAGTGAAATTCCTGAAGTTACTCTAAATGGTGATCCTCAATCAAGATTGCCAAATAATGCACATTTTACATTTCTTGGTGTTAATGGAGAAGACTTGATTATCAAGCTTGATGAGTATGGAATTGCCGCTTCTACAGGTTCTGCGTGTTCAGTAAATACCCAAAAAGCATCTCATGTTTTAGAAGCAATGGGGTTTTCACATGAACAGATTACCGGTTCTTTAAGATTAACCCTGGGCATATTCAATCAAGAAAAAGAAATTAAAGAAACAGTAGATTTTCTTAAAAAAATTGTTGAAGAACTAAGATCATTTTCCCCTTTCAAAGAAAAATATTCTTTTACTTCTAAATCTTAATTTGAACTTTATTTCTAGTAACTAAAATTGTCATCAATATTCCGACAATTAAAATCATCATGGCAATTGCTCCAAATTCAGGAACAACATATGTTCCAATAATTTCAATATCTGAATCCCCCTGTTCAAACTCAATTGTTATTACTCTAGAGTCTGCAAGTACTACTGATTCTTGATATGCAACTTCTATTCCATCAATTAGTATGATGAATGTGTCATCTTTTCCATCTTGTTTTTCTGCACCGATGAATTCTCTAGGTAAATCTAGTGTAATTGATCCCTCATCTGTTGCATCAATTTGTACAATTACTGCAAAGGTATCGGAATCTACTATCATGTTTTTAACAGTGCCTCCTTTGATGGTATATTCTACATCAAAAGTTCCATAACTTCCTGCATCTACTTCATAAGGCTCTGTTGTAACAACTGCTTCTGATTTTGGAGTATATGAGAATCCTGTTTCAATTTGGTGTTCTTGATATGAAGCTATGATAGTATATTCTCCAGATTTTTTCCATAATGTTCCTTCGGCAAGGAATGTTTTTGTGAAACTACCATCTTGTGCTACTGTAAGTTGTGCAATATCTATCAAATTCCCTTGATTAAATAATTGCAATATTACTGGGGTTTCTCCAATGACCGTCTTCACATTTCCTGAAACTACAATTGCATCTCCTTCTTCATAATGACTATCAACTGTCTGAACTGAAATTATTGATTCTTGTGCAAATGCTACTCCTGTAGAAATCATTAGTAATGCTATTAATCCATAAAATATTTTAAAATCCACAAATTTCAAAATACTCGTTTGTATATTTCCTTTACTATTAAAAAATGAAAAAATGAAAAAAGTTGTGTGACTTTTAGTATCTTGGTATAATGCTGAGTCTTGATTTTGCAGAAACTGCAATTATTGAGATAATTGCTACTGCTAGAATCATTGCTGCGATTGTACCAAATTCTGGAATCACAAAGGTACCAATAATTTCAACTGTTTCAGCACCTGCTGGGAACATTACTGTTACTTTGTTTGCAACAATTTCAACATCATCCCATTCTTCTCCGTCAACTAGTACCATGAAGATACCGTCTTGGACTGTTTTTGATGGGGATACTGTTAGTGTTCCATCATCTTCGGCGTTG
>JBFIEJ010000158.1:0-1597 GCA_041603475.1 Candidatus Nitrosopumilus sp.
ACTATACAAATCATTGGAAAAGAAAAGGGAAATACCAATTGAAATTGATGACCACTTCAGGCTTTTTGGAAAAGAACCATGGGAAGTAGATTATGGTGAAAAATGTGCAGTTTGTAATGTTAGAATTGATGAATATGGTTTCTGCTCTTGTGGTTCTAGTGGTGATTGAATTTTTTCTATTAGAATCAACACAATTATTTTAATTGCTTAACACTTGCCAATACCAAAAAATGCAAGAAACTTTTCCCACCATCCACATTCTGTTATCTCAATAGTATTACTTGGTTCAGAAATAGTAGTATCTATAATTGAAATTTCACCAGCAGTATCAGGCTTTATGTTAATCCAAGTATGAGTTCCATTGTTAGTGTATTCACGAAAGGAAATACTTTCATCATTTAACAATACTTCATAAGATTCTGACAATAATTCTAAAGGTATCACTATAGTAACAAATTGATTTTGATCCTTTATTTCGAAACTAATTTCTTTATTTGATTGGATAAAATCAAATTTTTCTATTTCTGCAAATGTTATTATCTCAACTACAAATTCATTATTTTCCCAATTTACATATTCAACATTTTTTGGTTCATTAATTGTATATTCTAAAATCATTTGACAACCATGACAAGCAAATCCTTTTTTGTCATCCAAGTAAACTGGTCTTTCATTTATAAAAAATAAATCAACTTCTTTAGGAATGTAAAAATTAGTTGTTTCAAGATATCTAAAATCCCATGTCCATATGTTACCTATCTTAATTATAGCATCTTCTAGATCATATTCTATAATTAATTCTTCATCTGATGGCTGAAGTAATATCACAGTATCTTCTGCAATCATTGAAAAAAGTTCTTCACCTCCTTGTTCGTTTGTTACTGAAATATTTGATACAGTCCCATCAATTAATTGAAGATCTTGTGGCAAATTTGATGACCTAACTATATGTGAAACATGAATTTTTCCATCTGAATTAATTGTTATTTCAACTGATTTTTGATCAGCTTTTTCACCTATTGAAATTTGAGCATTAGCTAATGGAACTATTGATATTATTATTAAAATCCCTAAAAGACCAAAAATCTTTGTATTCATCTATTCCACAGTTACATGAAGCATTGATGCTTTTTCTAATGGGCAATCATTTCCATCTCTATCAAGATTGACAATCTTATCTGCTACATCCATTCCTTCTGTTACTTCAGCAAATACAGTATATTGTCTGTCTAAAAATGCACTATCTGAAGTAACAATGAAAAATTGTGAACCTGCACTATCTGGATCTTGTGATCTAGCCATAGAAACTATGCCTCGCAAATGGGATCTTGAATTGAATTCAGCCTTGATATTATAACCTGGTCCTCCCATTCCCCATGAACCTTTGTTGTCTGTTTTTGTATTAGGATCTCCACCTTGAATCATAAATCCTGGAATAACCCTGTGAAAAAGAGTACCATCATAAAATCCATCTTTAGCCAATTTTTCAAAATTTCTTACAGTTTCTGGAGCTAGTTCAGGAAGAAGTTTAATTGAAATGTTTCCTAGATTAGTTTCAATCTTTACTGTGGCCATTAGGATAAATCTGCAAAGACAT
>JBFIEJ010000159.1:0-1551 GCA_041603475.1 Candidatus Nitrosopumilus sp.
ACTATACAAATCATTGGAAAAGAAAAGGGAAATACCAATTGAAATTGATGACCACTTCAGGCTTTTTGGAAAAGAACCATGGGAAGTAGATTATGGTGAAAAATGTGCAGTTTGTAATGTTAGAATTGATGAATATGGTTTTTGTTCTTGTGGTTCTAGCGGAGACTAAATTTTCTCATTAATGGAATTGTCATAATCATCAAAAATCCAATTGCCAACGGGGCAATAATTGGAAATTCAGGAACGACTGTAGTACCTATGATTGAAATTTCGCCAGTTGTATCTGGTTTAATGTTTATCCAAACATGAGTTCCATTGTTAAAATTGTCCGTAAAAAATATTTTTTCATCGTTCAAAAATACTGCATATGGTCCCCACAACAATTCTAGAGGTATTACAGTAGTAACAAATTGATTTTCTTCATTCACTTTGAAACTAATTTCTTTATTTGATTGACTAAAATCAAAATTTTCTATTTTTGTAAATGTAATTATTTCAACTACAAATTCATTATTTTCCCAATTTACACGTTCAATGTTTTTTGGTTCATCAATTGTATATTCCAAAACCATTTGACATCCATGACAAGAAAATCCTTTTTTGTCATCCAAGTAAACTGGTCTTTCATTAACAAAAAATAAATCAACTTTTTCAGGAATGATGAAAGTTGTTGTTTCAAGATATCTGAAACTCCATGTCCATACATTATCTATCTTAATTAAAACATCATCCAGATCATATTCTATTATTAATTCTTCATCTGATGGCTGAAGTAAAACTACACTATCGTCTGCAATCATTGAAAAAAGTTCTTCACCTCCTTGCTCATTCACTACTGAAATATTTGACACAGTTCCATATACTAATTCAAGATCTTGCGGTAAATTTGATGAGCGAACTACATGTGTAACATGAACTTCTCCATCTGAACTAATTACCACTTCAACTGATTTTTGATTAGCTTTTTCACCTACTGAAATTTGAGCATCAACTAACGGAACTAATGATATTATTAGCAAAATTCCTAAAAGACCAAAAATCTGCGTATTCATCTATTCCACAGTAACATGAAGCATTGATGTTTTTTCTAATGGACAATCGTTTCCATCTCTATCAAGATTGACAATTTTATCTGCAACATCCATTCCCTCTGTCACTTCACCAAATACAGTATATTGTCTGTCTAAAAATGCACTATCTGAAGTAACAATGAAAAATTGTGAACCTGCACTATCTGGATCTTGTGATCTAGCCATAGAAACTATGCCTCGCAAATGAGATCTCGAATTAAATTCAGCCTTGATATTATAACCTGGTCCTCCCATTCCCCATGAACCTTTATTGTCTGTTTTTGTATTAGGATCTCCACCTTGAATCATAAATCCTGGAATAACCCTGTGAAAAAGAGTCCCATCATAAAATCCATCTTTAGCCAATTTTTCAAAATTTCTTACAGTTTCTGGAGCTAGTTCAGGAAGAAGTTTAATTGAAATGTTTCCTAGATTAGTTTCAATCTTTACTGTGGCCATTAGGATAAATCTGCAAAGACAT
>JBFIEJ010000160.1:0-1535 GCA_041603475.1 Candidatus Nitrosopumilus sp.
GGAACTGACTTTGTTATCAACGCATTTGATTCAATCATGGCAGTAATGGGTGCAAATGCAATTGGAAATCTACCAATTACAATTGGTGGTTCAGGTCTTGCAGAGTTTGGAATTGTAGCTTATATCAACAATTTAGATCCATTTGCCTTTGAAATCACTGAAGGAGTTGTAGGTTGGGATGCCGTAATTGGGTGGAGAATCGCGACATACTATGTTCCAATAGCAGTTACGTGGCTACTTTTGGTAAAATTAGCCTTGAGTAAAATACCAAAATCTTCATAGAAACCACTTTATCTTTAAACGATTTTTTCTCATTTGTGAATTTCAAGGATAAAGTTGTTTTAATCACTGGAGCATCATCTGGAATTGGTAGAGAATCTGCAATAGAATTTGCAAAACTTGGAGCTAACATCATATTAATTTCTAGAACAAAGGAAAAACTTGAACAAGTTGCACATGAATTAAAAAAGTTCAATGTTACCACACTGACTTGTCAATGTGATGTATCTGATAAGGATCAGGTAAAACAAATGTCAAAAATAGTTTTAGAAAAATTTGATTCAGTTGATATTCTAGTAAATAATGCAGGCTTTGCCATTTATGGTTCTGTATCTGATCTTAGCATAGACGAAATAGAATCACAGATGGAAACTAATTATTTTGGAATGGTTTACTGCATCAAAAACTTTCTTCCATCAATGCTTGATAAAAAATCTGGTCATATTGTAAATGTAGCATCAGTAGCTGCAAGCTTTGGTTTACCTGGAATTGCTTCATACTGTGCATCAAAATTTGCAATGTTGGGATTTTCAGAAGGTCTTAAACATGAATTAAAAAATTCTGGGGTTGGAATTACAGTTGTTAGTCCAATTATGGTTAGAACTAATTTCTTTGAACATCCGTCATTTGAAAACATGCCTAAATTTTCTCCAACATCGCTTAGTTCTAAGACTGTTGCAAAAGCAATCCTAAAGGCAGCAAATTCCCCAAGATTGGAAATAATTGTTCCATCTGTAGTACGGGGCGCAGTATGGATGAAGAATACATTTCCTTATTTTATCAATCCAATTTTAGGAAAGTCTTTCAAAAAACAACTAGATTCTACAAAAAAAGATTAATCTATTCTTCATCATCGCTATCTGCAGATTCACTAGAGCCTACATCTAACAATTCTAATGATTTCAAATCAAATTGATATATTGCCTTCATATCAATTTCTTTTTCTTTTTCTAAAAATTCTGATACTTTTTTGCTTAATGGTGCTTTGTGCTGATCAAAGACAAATTCATACACTTCACCTTTTAGTAAATCATCAATTTTGATAGTCTTTGGTACATCCATTGTAACAATATGTCGTCCGTCTTCTACTGCATCATACAACTGAACATCAATCTTGTTGTCTTCATAATAAAATTCTAGAATGTATCCTTGTTTTTTTAACTCTTCAGGTTTCTTAAATTTTGCATTTTGAATTTCATCAGTAACCCATTCTGGAATTTCATCTTCTTTCTTTTTTACCATGGTAAACCACTCTA
>JBFIEJ010000161.1:0-1502 GCA_041603475.1 Candidatus Nitrosopumilus sp.
GAGATGCATTTCTCTTTATTCTCAGAATTTACCTGCTCTAGAATTTTTTGATACGTTAATTTTACAATATCCAGTGAAAATGTTTTTCCACTTTCTGCATTTCTTCCCTGCTTCAAAATTACATCCGTTAGTGAGCGTTTTTTTCCATCATGCATGGTTAAAGGAGCTGAAAACACTGCAATTACTTTGGAGTCTTTTCTCAAATCATTGATTCTTTTAATTATCTCTGGAATGGCTATTCCATCAGGACCTATTGCACTGCCTCCAAATTTGGCTACTACTAACTTGGTCATAGTATTTTATCAAAACACTGTGGCCATCTATTAAGCATTTGATTGTATTTTACAAATTATCTCTGCTGCAGTCTTGGCACCATTTTCAGTACTCTGAACTCTTTTTGATTCTAGTTTTTCTAAAATTAATTCATCTAGTCTGTTGATATCATTATACTCAAATCCTTGTTCTTTTGCATTATCTTCTTGCTCAAAATGTCCCCTTATTGGGATAAAAATTGCAGGCGTTCCATAGAATTTAGCCTCATCTATAGTTGATTTTCCAGCCAATGAAATCAAAACATCTGCTGCAAAAATTAATTCATGTAGATTATCTACAAATCCTAAATTCTTGACATTTTCAAATTTGTTACTAACTGAAGGGCCTGAAACAAGAACAATATCTACATCCAGATTAATTTTAGAAATTGAATCTAGTGCTCTTTGTATAAGAAAAACACCTGCATCTGTTCCACCAATTGATATTACTATGGTTTTTTTGACAAATGAAAAATTTTCTCTTAGCTGTTCTCTTGTGTGTTTTGTCTGCCTAACAATTGGCCCTACTCTTCTAATGTTATCTTCATCATCTCCTGTTTCAGGAAGAATTACAACTTTACATTTACTGATTATCTCTTTCATTGATTTATTCATCTTTTTTTCAATTAAAGATGCTAGTCCTTTTGTGAATCGTGTCTCTAAAATATCTGTAATCAATACCGTTGGAATTTTCATCTCTTGTGCATTACTCAGAGATGCAAAATCCTCATCACTAATAACTAAATTTGGATTGTCATTACCAATTATTTTCTTTGAAATATTTTTACAATCCTTATAGTATTGATAATAATTCCACAACCACTTTGCAGGACTCTTCAATGTGCCATTTTGAACAATAAATGACGGTGGATTGTATGCATCTATTACATTATAGTTCAAATTTTTTAGGATCTTGGCAGCTCCACTACCTGTAACGAAATTGGTTGTAATGTTTTGAAAATAATTTGCTATTGCAATATCTCTTGTTACATGGCCTAATCCTATTGGGCTAGAAAAAAAATCAAAAACATTCATGATATTTAGAATTATTAATCAAATTTCTAGATTCTCTCTTGTCTCAAAGTTTAAATGGTTTTTACAAAGGTAGGTTTCTGGGCTCATAGTCCAGGTCGGTTATGACGTCGCCCTTACACGGCGAAGATCCGGGGTTCAAATCCCCGTGGGCCCATA
>JBFIEJ010000162.1:0-1492 GCA_041603475.1 Candidatus Nitrosopumilus sp.
AATTTTTTAGAAACTTTTTCAGCAATCTTTACAAATTTTATGATGTTATCTCCTGAAATTTCTTCATAGTTTTTACAATTGATTACAAACATCCTTCTTTGAAAATTTCTGTATTGTATTTAATTCTTGATTAAATTATGTTTTTTCAAACTGTTTGTCATATCTATTCTTCATCATCAACACTATGATCATAAGGAAGATTGCTGTAACATTTGTGCCTATGATGAATACGTCTGATACTATGATGCCATAAATTAACCACAAAATTGCTCCTGCAGAGATAAAGATCATGAGAAATTTTGAAACATCTTTTAGGCTTTTTGTTTTATATCCTTTGTAAATTTGCTCAACCCATCCAGTTAGAATCAAAATTCCAGCTGCAATTCCTAATATTGTTAGCAGAGTACTGTCTATTTCCATAATTTATCTAATTCCAAAAAAATTCGTCTAAACCTGTTTGCTTTGGTTTTCCTAACATTGTATCAAAATCCAAATCCATTGATGATGTGATCTGCTCTAGTGTTGATTCCATAAATTCCATGTATTTTTTTGAATCAATCTCTTCTTTTTTTGCCAATTCCACAGGTTTTACTCCTGGCTTGTTTAGAATTTTGATAAATGAAATTTTGTCACCTTTTTTAACTTCTCTAATTGATTCTAATTGTTTTGCAGCTCTGATGTGTTGAGGTATTGTTTTGACATATTCTGATGGTGCTTTACTTAACATTACATTAAATGTTAAATCTTCTAGAGGAATCTCTTTGGCTTCGACTTTCTTTCCACAAGTTGCAATCTTTTCTGTAATTTGTGCCTTAGCTTTTTCGAAATCTTCAATTGTTTGAACATTTGATAACACATCAAGTAGTTCGTAAAATAATTTTTTTATGAATGGTGGAGTATGTGATTTTTTCCCTGTTAATCCTTTAACATCTACTTTACCATCTTTGGTAACTCCTAGATAGTTTTTCTTTCTATTACTTAGTACACAATACCTGTAAGATTTATCAATCTCTAAATCTACACCGTGATCTTTTTTTGCCTGTTCTATTACCTTTTGAATCTGCTCTTTAGTTGGCTTTTTTAGAAATAAAGAGTCTGTATCGCCATATAGTACTTCTATTCCTGCATCTTCACATTTTTTGATAGTTTCTAAGATTGTATATCTTCCAATTGCAGTTGTTGCTTCAGCTACTGGTAAAAAATATAGAGGAAAAATCTCAGCTCCCATTACACCATAGCTGGCATTTAGAATTACTTTGAGGGCTTGACTGACAACTGTATATTGTTGACGCTGCTCCTCAGTTAGTGTCTCTTTTTTTGACAGGCTCTTGTAGTAATTTACTCTCAAATCCCTCAGTGATCCAATTATCATTGATGTAAGGCCATTTCTTTTTGAGCATGTCCAGTGATTAGTTTGTGGAATCGTATTTTTTTTACATTCTTCATGTGAACATCTGACTGTTTCGTATGATAGATTTCGTACTTTGATAAT
>JBFIEJ010000163.1:0-1455 GCA_041603475.1 Candidatus Nitrosopumilus sp.
AATTGTTATGATTTCCTCTTTACAATAACTGAAAATTCAGTCAAATTATGATTTAATTAGAATATTTTTACTACTTAGATTTCTTTAATCTCAGTAATTGTACCCTGTACTGAGTCCATCTTGATTATTGCTCTTTTCTCTTCCCATCCAAGTGCCACATACCAGTCCCCTGCATCATCATCATACTTTGTCTCTAGCGTCTTGATATCTTCAGGTTTAACATTGTATTTTTTAGCAATTCCAGATATTGCTAGAGCTATTGCATCTTTTTCTTTTTCAAGACGTCTCTTCATTAATCCTATTCCTGGACTCATAATTCCTCATAGTTTTGTCATCTAATATAGTTAATTCACAAAATTAGCCATGATGTTGAATTTTTCTAATTGATATCTTTTACAATATTTCAAATAACTCTATGATGGTGAAAAATCAATGAGATTGATTCAAAGAATTTCAAACTCCACATTTGCAAAACCAAGTACGTTTGTTTCACTTGTTTGTATTTTAGCAGTAATTGGACCAGTCGTAATTGTATCTGCAGGATTTTGGGATGCAATTTCTCATTTACAAAAGGAACCAGAATTTTTCTGGAGTCCATCTCACATCGTTGTTTACACAGGAGTTTCAATGACTGGTATTGCTGCAGTTTTGGGTTCTTTTCTATTATTACGTAAATCAGTTCATGGTTCACTTAAAACTGGAATTAAACTAGTGATAATTGGTTCTGTAATTCAGATATTTTCTGGATTTGGAGATTCATTATCTCATGAAGTTTTTGGGATTGATGGTTTGATTTCATGGTCTCATCAGCCACTTGAACTAGGTTTAGTTTTAGCTTCACTAGGTGGATTTTTAATTTTAAAAAACAGAGAACACACAAAGCTAAAGGCATTTTTACCATTTTCAATAATTACATTCTTGTTCTTTACAACTTGGTTGGCATTTAACCTTGTTTTAATTGTTGGACATACCATACAATGTATTCCAGTCTATGAGATATTCTCATCTGGCTGTTCTATATTGTAATTTTTTAATCTAAAAAATGACATTACAATCAATGTAATAGAACCCACTAGAACCAATATCCCTCCTGGAATCATCTCTTTGGAATTTGTGTCCCCAAATTCAATCTCTATTGGAATAGAGTTTTTTGAAATGTTTGTAACCTTAATTGTAAATACCCCATTAGTGGTATGATCAAAATAGCCTACTGACATTTTTGTCTGAATCTTTTGCTCATCAATTACATTTTCATTTATATCAAGAATTTGCACAAATATCTCCTCTCCTGAAAATTCAGGCATGTAGACTTTGTAAAATCCCAAATCTACTCCATCTAGTTTTAATTTCATCTCAAAAGAGTTTGATTTTTGAAGAATTATTGATTCGTTAATTTTATCAGTCTCTGAAAAAACCATTGACATCCAAACAACTCCAATCACAACTAAAACCAAT
>JBFIEJ010000164.1:0-1455 GCA_041603475.1 Candidatus Nitrosopumilus sp.
ATATTTCGAGAAATTGTGGAATGACCATCTTCTGAAAGACAAGTCAAGAAGTGAATCGGTTTATCCAAGATAAAGTTACGTGGGATATGGATAAACACACCTGAATTAAAGGCTGCATTGTTAAGTGCTGTAAATTTATCATCTTTTGAGTTGGATGCTTCAAGTGCTTTTTTAACAAGTTCTGAATTATTTTTAATTGCATCAGATATCGAAGATATTACAAGTCCTTTTGATTTTAGATCATCAGAAACATTGATTCTGTGTATGTTAGTTCCAATTTGAATAATACAAATTTCATTTTGTAGTTCTGTCAATCTTTTTTCAAGAAAGTGTGGAATTGTTTCAGTTGTAGATGTAGATAAAGAGACTTTCTCTGGATCCATTTTTTTGGCGTCAGTATACTTGTTGTAAAGTGGAGACATTTCTATTGGAAGACTAGAATAAATGGAAAGAGAGTTTTTCCTATAATCTTTTAGCCAATCAGGTTCATTGTGGGATGAAGATATTTTATCAATGTGAGTTGAGTCAAGTTTTGATAAAGTTTCTTGGGACATGTTAATTCAAAATGAAGTTTGGGAATTTATCCCACAGAGTCATCCATCTCTAGTTTGATGAGTCTGTTTAGTTCAACTGCATATTCCATTGGGAGTTCTTTAGTGAATGGCTCCATAAAGCCATTAACAATTAATGATAATGCCTCTTCTTCAGTAAATCCTCTTGTCATAAGATAGAATATTTGTTCATCACCAATTTTTCCAACTGTTGCTTCGTGAGTGATTGTTGCATCTTCTTGGTTGATTTCCATGTATGGATAAGTATCAGTTTTTGATGTATCATCCAATAGTAAGGCATCACATCTTACAGTGGCTTTAACATTGGTAGCACCTTTTGCTACATTAAGTAATCCTCTGTAAGTTGAACGTCCATCTAATCTACTAACAGACTTTGAGGTAATCTTAGATGTTGTGTTAGGTGCAAGATGTACCATCTTTGCACCTGTATCTTGATGTTGACCCTTTCCAGCAAAGGCAATAGATAATGTCTCACCATATGCTCGCTCACCCATCAAATAGATTCCAGGATATTTCATTGTAAGTTTACTGCCAATGTTACCATCAATCCATTCTACTGTAGCACCTTCATATGCATATGCACGTTTTGTAACTAGATTATACACATCACTACTCCAATTCTGAATTGTGGTGTAACGTAATTTTGCATCTTTGTGTGCAACTAGCTCTACAACTGCAGAGTGCAATGATTCAGATGAATAGACCGGAGCAGTACATCCCTCGATGTAATGAACTTCAGAACCTTCATCAGCGATGATCAATGTTCTTTCAAATTGTCCAATGTTTTCAGCATTAATTCTAAAGTATGCTTGCAGTGGCATGTCAACTTTGACACCAGGTGGAATGTAGATAAATGAGCCACCACTCCAAACTGCACTGTTTA
>JBFIEJ010000165.1:0-1454 GCA_041603475.1 Candidatus Nitrosopumilus sp.
AATATATGAAAGAAAATCGGCCAGATTTTTATATGAACGATATGAAAATACTCCGCTAGTACAAGAGGCACTTCGTGAATTATTTCATGATAAATATGACCTTTTTAGTACAAATAAAATTCTCAAAAAAATTCGTGACGATGAAATTCCTGTTAATTGGATAGAAGTAGATATATTTTCAAAACTAGCAGAACCAATCTTAGATCACACTGCTAAATATTATTCATCTCCTGCAAATCTTGACAAAGGAATACTAGATCTTGTGAAAGCTAGACTTGCAAAAACAAAACATCGTTTAATTTGTGCTCGTTGTAGTAAATGGGAACGTGTGGTTGAAACAAATGAAGTTAAAAATATTCTAATTTGTCCCTATTGCAAAGGAAGACAAATCACTGCAACTTTCTATTCTGATTATGATTTACAAAAAATTATTCGTAAAAAATTTGAAGGAAAAAAACTCTCTTCGGATGAAAAACACAAGTTTGCTCGTGCCTGGAAAGTATCATCATTAATTGAGAATTTTGGCAAAATTGCTATTACTGTAATGTCTGGGTATGGAGTTGGTGCTGATACTGCGGCAAGAATACTTCGAAATATGGTAGATGAAGAACATCTCTTCAAACAAATCTATGAAGCAGAAAGACAATATGTTGTCACAAGAGGTTTTTGGGATTCTTAATTTTTCTTTGTAATTTTTGAAAATGCAGAAATAAACAATTCTATTCTTCCTTCTAATCCAGCTTTTGCATTTAATCCGGTGATTGAGACAATTTCTCCTAATTCACATTTATCTATCAGTCTTGCTTGATTTCTCCAACCTTTTACCCAAATCTGTCCTGTATCATCTTCTACATACATTTCTGAAAGTGATATTGATTCTCCTGATTTTGTTTGAACCTCACGTCTTTCTGGAACTTTCAAAATTATTGCTTCAATACAATAATTTTTATCAACTTCTATTTCATTAATTTTTGTTCTAATTTGAGATAATGTTGGAATTGATTCATCATTTTCTACTTTTCTTACAAAAGAATTATCATCTAATGTAATTGAGTTACCATAAACTTTTGATGGCATGCACTCAATTACATCTCCTTCAACACAGATACTAGTTGAATTTGAAAAATCACTAATATTGTATAGATTTTTTTTATTGTCTACTGCTAAAATCATATTTTTATTATTGTCTGTTGGTGATATTGATAAAATTCTTGTAATTATTGGCTCTGCTTCTTTTCCACCTTCAATTTCTATGATTGTTGCATCATTTCCATGAATCTCTAATCCCTGATTTCCTGATTTTACCCTTACACCAAGCAATCTTACCTTTGCTGATTGTGCTATCATATTTGGTATTGAAGATTCATCTTTTCCCCAAAGGACAACTCTCATTCCATTTCCATCTTTTCCTTTTAATCTCATTCTAAGTGCTTTCCCAGGTTGACCTCTAGAAT
>JBFIEJ010000166.1:0-1441 GCA_041603475.1 Candidatus Nitrosopumilus sp.
AATTGAAAAAGTAAGTGATGAAGTCACTATGAAGGGAATTCAAAGTTTAGATAAATCCAAAGAAACTTTTGAAATTGTCAATATTGGTATTACTGATGGAAAGTTTGATCTGACAATCAAAAATACAGGTCAACTCCCAATAAATTTTACAAGGTTATGGGTCAATAACATGACTGACCCGTCATGGACTTTACAAAATTACACATTAAATGAAATTTCTGCACCTGGACAGGTTTCATACAACGTAGGTCAAAATCTTGATCTTTATGCTCTAGAATCTCAATCATATGATTTGAGACTAGTCACTGGAAGAGGAAATCTTTTCAATGTGCAAATAACTTCGCCTCAAGATGAAGCACTTGAAATGAATTTGTTTTCAACCTCAAAATCTCTTTTAACAGGACAAAATGTAACAATCTGGTTTGGTGTCACTAACAATGTTACTGATGGTAGTGTGTTGCAATTAATCACTCCTCAGATAGAAGACCCTCCAGATGTAACTGGTGGTGCAACAGCGATATACAAAGAGGGCCCAATTCCATCATCAAAAGAAAGTTTGTCGCCAGGTGATACAGCATTCTTCAAATGGATTTATTCTGTTTCAGGCGGCTCTGAAGATTCAATTACTTTCAATGCTACTGTTAATAATGCAAAACAAGGAAACTTTGTTCAAGAGAGCGTTGAATTTTTTAGCATTGATGCCGATTCTGTATCTGCTCAAAATGCAGGTGTACTTCAAATGAAGTATGAATCCCTAGAATGGACACAAGGTTCAGGGTGGTCCACAGGATGGAATTTAAACGCCTCAAAAAATACTGCATGGCGATTAAATGTCACAAACAATGATCCAACTGACACATTCTATTTTGGTGAAAACACTGCAATGTTATTGACTCCAACGACTGGAGGTACAACTGCATACTATATCGTAAATGGTTCTACCACTGAACCCATCGTTACTCCATATACTGATCTTGGTTACAGTGTCGGCCCTGGTGATCAACTGCGTATTTATTTTGGCGCATCTGGTGCTGGCGGTGCCGGTGAAGTAAAAACAGGCTCTTCAGGAATCTATGAATCCCCAATCATGATGTTTGGTGAGATGTGTTCAGGTGGAAGTTGTCCCGGTTCTGGTACTCCATATGGTCAAACTATTCCTTTTCTTGGAATATTGTTAGAATAATATAATATGGATTGAGATTTTGAAGCATTATGGTAACTAAAGAAGAAATAGAAAATGTCTCAAAATTAATGAGAATAGATATTGATGATCATAAAGAATTTGTAGACAAAGTACATGCGATGATTGATTATTTTGATATTTTAGATTCTGCAGGCGTTGAATCTGAAGAAATTTCAATGTCTGAAATTTATATTTCAAATTTAAGAAAAGATGAGCATATTCCATTTGATGATAAATTGATTGAAAAGCTAAATCACT
>JBFIEJ010000167.1:0-1400 GCA_041603475.1 Candidatus Nitrosopumilus sp.
CAAAGAAAAAAAGACGATAGTTTTTCTATCTTATTGACAGAACATTAATGGGAGTCAGTTTCAATTCTTACGATGAAGAAACGAGGACCAATAATTGCTCTATCTGGGCTAATTTTAGTAACAATATCTATATCGATTGCAATGTCGATAGTACCTACTAGTATTTCAGGCTCCGAATCTTTTCAGGCAGAATCCCTTTTTGAAGGAATGTTTAATCAAGTTACAAATGAGATTCAAATAATGCCTGGTGATTCAGGATTTGTTTCTTATAGTACTCTTTCTTCAGATGTTCCGCTATTATGGGGCATTCAAATTATTGATTATCAATCAGGTGACACACTTTCAATTAAAATTTCAAATATTTTTGGAGATGAATATGGCTCTTTTTCTCAGGACGGTCCAATCTTATTTGAATTAATACAAATTTTACAATCTGATACCTTGAATTTAGAAATTCAAAATACTGGCTCAAGAACTGTAAATGTTGTTGCAATGTTTTCTGAAGATCCAGAAAACTCTGACACTTTTACAAATCCCAATTCTCCTGTTGCAAACATGATTCTTCCTCTTGCAATTTCAGGGATTATGTTGATTTTAGGAATTATTGTTTTGATAATTGGTATTATCGTAGTACTAGTTGATTTGAAAAATAATCAAAACAATAAAAGAGATTATTGAGGATTAACTTCCATCTGACCAAATTTGCCTTTGGTTAGGGATACTTCTCCTTTAAACTCATTTGTATATCCATTTGTGATGACAACTCTATCTCCAACATTAACTGCTTTGATATCGTCACCCCACAATGTGAGTTTCATTTGGTCATCTTCAGTTTCGCCGTTAGCTATAACTGCATCGCAGACATCTACTGTTCCTCCACTTTTTAGATTTACAGTTCTTGGTTCTCCTTTGCTCTTAACTTCGGCGTCAACATTAACACCACTTCGCATTTTTTTTGCTTGTGAAATTGGTATGAATTCTGCCATGTATTTTTGAATCCATTATGACCGATTATAAGCTTTGTTAAAAAATCTCTAAAACAATGGATCAAATTCCAATTTCATACTAATAGCAATTGAAAAATATCGGTCAATACTGAATCTTTTTGCAGAGGTATCGAAGCCCGGTCAACCGAGAGGGACTCAAGATCTTCAAAAATAGGAAATCCCTTCTCTCAGGAGTTCGTGGGTTCAAATCCCACCCTCTGCATTATATTATTAAAAATTCATTTTTAACTGCTGAAAAATTATGCAACTATGGCTTTTACTTTGGTAATAGAATGATCTGATATTTTTTTATGCATTTCAGATAATTCTTTGTCTTTGAATGTTAAATTGCACCTAAAACACTTCCAAACAATCTCAGACATGATTAAATAGGAGTAAAATTGTTTATAAAGA
>JBFIEJ010000168.1:0-1395 GCA_041603475.1 Candidatus Nitrosopumilus sp.
CCATATTTTCTCTCATCTCCCACAACTCCTACTGCTCTATCATCACCTACTGCAGCATATGCCTGCCATACTTTTTCATACCATCCAGCTTCCAACAACTCATCTTCTACAATTTTACTTGCAACTTTTGCAATATTGAGTTTTATAGGAGTAATTTCCCCGATAATTCTTACAGCTAATCCTGGACCTGGGAAAGGATGTCGCATGAATAATTTTTCAGGAACATTTAGTAATTTTGCAATCTTTCTTACCTCGTCTTTGTATAATTCCCTTAGTGGCTCTAAAATTTCCAAATTTAGCCAATCAGGTAGACCTCCAACATTATGATGAGACTTGATTACAGCAGCTGGTCCTTTTGAAACTCCACTCTCTATAACATCTGGATACAGTGTACCTTGAGCTAACCATTTGAAAGGTCCATTATTTTTAGCAAATTCTGTAAAAACATGAATAAATTCTTCACCTACTATCATTCTCTTTTTCTCAGGATCTTCAACTCCCTTTAGTTCTCCAAGAAACTTTTTTGCTGCATTAACTGCAGTAAAATTTACTTTAAAATTATCTTTGAACATTTTTTCAATTTCTTTTTCTTCATCTAATCTTAACAAACCATTATCCACAAACACACACTTTAGCCTATCACCAATTGCTTTGTGAATTAGCAAAGCAGCTACAGTTGAATCAATACCTCCACTTACTCCACAAAGAACATTTCCATCAATTTTTGCAATCTTTGCAACTGCTGTTTCTATAAAACCCTCCATAGTCCAGTCCTGCTTTGCTTTACATACTTTTAACACAAAGTTTTTGAGAATTTCTGTTCCTTGCTCTGTATGTACTACTTCAGGATGAAACTGTATACCGAAAACTGATTTTTCTTTTGATGCAATAGCAGCAGCTCTTGCACTCTCTGTATGTCCAATTACCTCAAACCCAGGTGGAATTTCTTCTGCTTCATCACCATGACTCATCCATGCCCTGACTGATTCACCAACTCCATTTAACAAATCTGCATCATTGTCAATTGTTAGTAATGATGAACCATATTCCTTGTTTGCTCTTTTTACCTTACCGCCGAATTTATTTACAATTAGTTGATGACCATAACAAATTCCCAGTAGTGGTAAATTCATATCAAAAATTTTATTTTCTGGAACTGGTGCATCCGAATTATAAACACTGGATGGACCTCCTGAAAAAATAATCCCTTTAGGATTATGCTTTTGTATATCCTCATAACTAATATCAAAAGGAACAAGCTCAGCATAGACAGAAAATTCCCTTATCCTTCTACAAATCAAATGACTGTACTGAGATCCAAAATCTAAGACTAGAATTTTATCCATATTATCCCTTGTTGATATTTTCAAGCATTCGTGTTAGTGACCATCCAGC
>JBFIEJ010000169.1:0-1331 GCA_041603475.1 Candidatus Nitrosopumilus sp.
AATTTGAGGTAATGGATAATGATGAAAAAGTTTTGCCACATGTTTTTGAGATATCAATGGGAATTGATAGAAGTCTATATACAATTTTAGAGCACAGTTTGAAAGATGATAAAGAACATGAGAGAATAGTTTTAGCCCTAAAACCATATTTGTCACCTGTTCATGTTGGAATTTTGTCTCTAGTCAAAAAAGATGGATTGAAAGAAAAAACAGATGAGATCTTTGTTCAAATAAAAAGAAAGTGTGATGCATTTTTGGATCACTCTGGTGCAATTGGTAGAAGATATAGAAGACTAGATGAGATTGGAGCACCATTTGCAATTACAGTAGATCATCAAACACTTGAGGATCAAACAGTTACAATTCGAATGAGAGATAGTATGGAACAAAAAAGAATCAACATTACAGAACTTGATTCAGTAATTTCTGAATCAATTGCATACCCATAAGAGTCAAATTTTTTAATTATTGTGAAAATACAGTAATTGTTTCAGAGTGATATCTGTATTTTATCTTTATAATTGGTTCTTGTATTGCGTGTGCTTCTTGGAATCCACCATCAATGGTCTCAAGGGATACAGTCCATTGATCAACTATTGGATCAATTGAGGTAATTGAGAATCTCTCAAGAGCATTATCTGCACCACTATATTTTACTCTGAGTACTTGATCTCCATACATTATACTAGTTAGTCCTCCACGATTTTCTTTTGTACTTTCATTAATCATACAGTCATCAGTTCCTCCAATCACACATTGACCCTGTGGATCAGTGACTCTGAATTGTAGATTTTCATCAGAATTAGATGAATACAGTAGTGCAGGTTCAGCTACTACTTTTCCATCAATGTTAATTGATTGCAGTGATGGCAATTCTGATGCTAGCAGTGATACTGTTCTTGGGAAACTATGAATGGTAGCTGATTCTGTAAGAATTGATTTATCATATAGATCAACTTTACCTTGTAATTCATTGCTTGAGAATGAAATAGATTGTGGAATATTCCAATCAAATGTTACTTTGGTTTGTCCAATTTCAAATAGTTGTGCCTTTTGTGATACAATCTTACCATCAGCAATTAGAGATACAGTACCATAAGCAGATGTATTACTTGTAAATACATAGACTTCAGGTTTTGTAGTTGTACCACTTGGTTTGATTGAATCTATATCCATTTCAACTGAAACGCTGGGTAATCTAGTTGGCTTTACTCCAATTTGATATTGTTGTGAATCAACAGTGTTGAGATCTTCATCTAGAACATGTATCCAATAATTAATTCCAGGCTCTATCAAAAAGTATGATGGTAATGTAGCTGAGACAAGGTAGG
>JBFIEJ010000170.1:0-1327 GCA_041603475.1 Candidatus Nitrosopumilus sp.
AGTCAAAATCTATGAAATTCTCCCAGAAGGCATCGAGGAGATAGAAAAAACAGAGACTGAAGGTTTTGATAAAATTAATTTCAATCAAGTAAAAACAGAGATTGAAACTCTTAGTCTAATTGACCAGATAATCAAAGAGATTAGTGATTCAAGCTTGGAGCAGCAAAAAAAAGACAGTCTAAATGAAAAACTATCCAAACTAAAAACAAAGTTAGAGATTTAGTTATTTTGAACGGATTTTGTCTTGGATTTGAGCAAGGATTAATTCTGCCTTGTTTTTGTTTTCATAGTTATCAGCAGTCTCATCCATTATAGCATCTATCTCATAACTCTTATCGACTAGGATATTTGCAACGTGATCATCAAGGGTTCCATTTCCAATCAAATAGTATGCAAACACTGTATTTTTTTGCCCAATTCTGTGCAAACGGTCTTCGGCTTGTCTATGAATAGCTGGACTCCAATCTAGTTCTGCAAAGATTACATATTTTGCTCTAGTCAAATTGATTCCAACATTTCCTGCTCGAAGTCCGGCAATCATTAGTTTTGTCTCGCCCTTTTGGAATCGATCAATCTGCTCCTGTCTGAATTTATCTGTCTGTCCACCAATAATTGATGATGGGGAGAATTCCTGGAGACTCTCATGAAGTAGTTTATGAATAATTTTGTGGTGACAAAATACAACAACACTCTCTTCAATCTCCATGATGTTTTTTACAAAATTGATCACATGTGGTAGTTTTGCAACACCGGCAATCTGGCGTTCACTTTGAATAGCCCTATGATATGAGGCAGATTTTGAAAATTCAGTCTCAGCTACCTTTTGCTCCTCTTCAAGCTTTTTCCAAATTTTATCTAATTCTTCTAAATAGTAATCAGTATCAGATGCAATAACTTCCTTGTAACGAACTTTATCCTTTAGTTCCTTTAGGACATCGGACTTTTTTCTTCTAAGCATAACATGTTTTTGCAATTCATTTCTAAGAGAGTCACGTTTGTTCTCCAAAACAATTGCCTTTCCTTTCTCATTAACATAGCAAAAGTATTCACAAAATTCCTTAAAGCTTCCCAACAGTCCAGGTTTTAGTATATCAATAATTGGCCAAATTTCAGAACCTCGATTATAAATCGGAGTTCCAGACAATCCAATTCTATACAGTACTGAAGGTAAAGCGGCAAGTTTTTTGACTGACTTGTATTTTTGTGTAGTTTTAGATCTTAGATTATGTACCTCATCACAAACTATGGTCTTGATTCCAAGTCTTGCTAAATCATCTTGTCGTTTAAAGAGCAACTCATAATTTATCACATAGATGTCACTCGTTGG
>JBFIEJ010000171.1:0-1315 GCA_041603475.1 Candidatus Nitrosopumilus sp.
AATTATAGAAAAATACAATTTGTATCCCATTACAATTCTTAATTTATCACAAAACGAATTGAGAATTTTCTCTGAAAGCAACATGATGGTTGCAAAAGACATTTTGAGATACGATGAAAAAAGAATTTCCAGAATGACAGGAATTTCTCAAAAGAGGATAAAGAACTTGCAAAAATTAGTAGAACAGATCTTTAATCCTCAAATTAGCAGGTAGGAATTAAAATTTCAATTACTGTAAATCGTCAAAATTACTAATTTTCATTTTTGAGAATTGGTAAGTCTATTGATAAGCAATGTATCGTTTTACTTTCCATGGCAAAAAAACCTGTAAAAAAACTAGCATCAGCACCAGTGAAATCAGGTGTTTCAGAATTTGACAGGATTTTTGACAATTTTAGGAGAGATTTGGAAAAGTCATTTTCTTCATTTCCAAGAATAGATTTTTCATCCTTTCCAAAATTGCATGAAACTGGATGTGATGTGATTGATGAAGGAAACCAACTTCGTATGAAGATGAACATGCCTGGATTGAAGAAAAATGAGATCAAACTCAATGTTACAGATAATTCAATCGAAGTAACAGGAGAGCATAAAGAGGAAGAGAAGAAAAAGAACTACTTGAGAAAGGAAAGACACAGTATGTCATATTATCAGACCATACCGCTATCTGAAAAAGTCATTCCTGGAAAAGTAAAGGCAAAACTAACTGACGGAGTTTTAGATGTAACTCTTCCAAAAAACAAACCAACGTCTCCTCAAAAGAAAAAATCCATAAATGTTCAATAACTTTATTTTTTTTTTTGTAATAACTAATCTAAGACACAAACTGAAAACGATCTTGTTTGTAACCTTCTTGTAACTTACCCTCTATAGGAATACGATTTCCACAAAATTCACAGCAATTGTTTTTGTCAAGATGCCACTCCCTAATACTAAATCCGTAACGATTTACAACTATTTTGTTGCATTCAGAACAGTAGGTGTGTTCCCATTTATGACCAGGAACATTTCCAAGGTACACATACTTTAATCCTACATCTTTTGCAACTTGATAATGCTTTTCCAAAGTCTCTATAGGTGTGCTAGGATACTCCATCATTTTGTAATCAGGGTGAAATCTCAAGAAGTGGATTGGCATTTCTGGTCCAAATTCATCATAAATGAATTTTGAAAGTTTTCTTGCATGTTCCAAATCATCTCCTACTTTGGGAACAATCAAGTCAGTAATCTCTACATGGATTTTTGTTTTATCTCTAATTTCTAAGAGAGTGTCAAAGATAGGTTGAGGATCAGGCACTCCTATGAATTTTCTAGT
>JBFIEJ010000172.1:0-1275 GCA_041603475.1 Candidatus Nitrosopumilus sp.
AATACCTGCTTGGAATCCTAATGGACCTGAACCTTTTATTCCATTTTTGAACTGGAATAAATCTACTGCTGAAGAACTTGAAATTAGATTTGCAGATTTTGGTGATGAGACAACACCCATACTTTCTGCAGGTCCAGATGGTGTGGCATCAGTTACAATATAGTATATCGTTCGTCCATCAGGTCCCCAGCCTCTATGAGCAACAAATGTAACAGTCATTTCTTTTTCGTTGATTTCAACAATTTGAGCTTCTCCGTAGGATGTCTCATCGGAGATTTCTTTGTCAACTCGTACTTTCATTTTGCCATCAGGCCAAATTATTTGAGGGGTGTTGAGTACTATGCCGGTTTCATTAAATTCAATCCTTCCAGCTTCTTTTGCTGCAAGAATTTCAGTTGCTGAATTAAATACAATTTCTTTTTGTCCTTGTTTCCATTTTACTTCAATTACAGAACTTAATGCACTATATTCTGATTCTTGTGATGGAGTATTTGAAAATACTTCGTCTTGAAATCCATAAATTCCATCACCTTTTATTCCATTTTTAAAAATGAAAAACTGTTGAAGTGAATCTTTTGGGACTTTAGAAAGTGGTGGTGCAAGCTCAACTCTCCACCCTTGTTTATCAGATATTATTTTTGAATAATCTTCATCACTACTATCAGTAACAATGTAAAGAACTTGATTTCCTTCATAGATTCCTTTATGCATTGGAATTGTAGCTGGAACATTTGCTCGAGCAATTAATGATGATGGTGCATCTTTTTCTAACTCAATCTTTTGCATTATTACTTCTGTAGGTTGCCCTCTAATCCAACCATCAACACTAGTTGTTGCAGTGAATTTTTTAGAATTTGAAGAATGTAGTGCTAATGCAGCTCCTGTAAACTCTATAGTGCCAGATTTTTTCTCAGGATCAAGTATAGATAAACCATAGATTGTTTTACCATCCACGCTCCAAGTTGGCTGTCCCTTTGCTTGATTTGGGTTAATTTCATGCAGAATAACAATGGATACTGGTTCACTTGAAGTAAAAGTCATTGAACCGTCATAAAGAGTTCCCTGATTGGGCGATAAAATAAGGGCTAATTGATGATTTTCATGACCTTGTCCTGGATCCTGAATTGATGTAATAGTTTGAGTAAAGTGAATTTTTTTTCGAGAACCTGCATCTACGAATTGATCAGATACTAGAGATAATGAGAGAATGCCGGATATTAAAATTACAACAGTTAAAACAAGAATAATTTTTTTCAATAAAATTGAATGTAGTTA
>JBFIEJ010000173.1:0-1253 GCA_041603475.1 Candidatus Nitrosopumilus sp.
ATAAAAAATCAATGTTGCTTTGTGTTTTGCAAGTTCTGAAATTTTTTCACGTTTTGGAACTTTGGTTCTTGATTCGCCTCTTGTAACAATTATTGTTTGGGTAACACCAGGTAAGGTCAATTGCATTCCAAGTGCTGCTGCTGAGGCTAAAAAGGCAGTAACTCCGGGAACAACTGTAGATTTAATTCCCTTTTTTTCGAGATTGTCAATCTGCTCTTTAATGGCACCATAGATTGAAGGATCACCATCATGTAATCTAACAACAAGTTTGTCTTTTATTGCATTTTTGTATAATAAATCAAAAATTTCTTCTCTGACTAATTTAGCAGCATCATATAGCTTTCCTTTTTTACATAACTTCAAAATAGGTTCTGGAATCAAAGAACCTGAATATACAACAACATCTGCCTTTTGAATTAATTTTTTAGCTTTGACAGTAATTAATTCAGGATCACCTGGACCACATCCAACAAAAAATACGTTAGACACGTTTTACCACCAAGATTGAGAAATATTTTGTTGTTAATGATGAATCGTTTACTTCACCCAAAGTCATTTTTCTAATAATTTCGTTTTCTGTTCCAAGATCTTGCCCAATTGCAAAAATTGAATCGTCAGGAAACCCAGATTCTTTAAGCACTTCAATCACCTTGTCAAAGTATCGTCCATCTTTAAGAAATATCATTGATTCAGAATGTTTTGCAATTTCTTTTACACTTGACAAATCATAACAAGATGGAATGATAGCAACTTTCTCTGCACCTTCAGCGATACTTACGCCAACTTTTGATGCAAATGTAAACATGGAAACAATTCCAGGAATTACACTAATATCCATATCAGGATAGTTTTCCTTAAGATCTTTGTGCATGTAGATCCAAGTGCTATACAAAAATGGATCACCTACAGTAAGATAAACAACATTCTTTCCAGTCAATACAGTTTCTGCCATTATTTTGGCATTTTTTTTCCATGTAGATTCTAAAACATCCTTGTCTTTGGTCATTGGAAAGATTAGCTTAACAATCTCTTGATTTTTTGATTTATCAATAATTGGTGAAACAACAGCAAATGCGATACTAGGCCTGTCTTCCTTAGAAGCTGGACACATGATGATATCTGCATTTTGAATAGCCTTTACAGCCTTGACAGTGAGTAGATCGACATCTCCCGGACCTACTCCTATTCCAATTAATCCAGGCATGAAAAGTATGATTTTCTTCCTAATTAAAAATCTAGATTAAATTTTGGTA
>JBFIEJ010000174.1:0-1181 GCA_041603475.1 Candidatus Nitrosopumilus sp.
GCTCCAAAGAGAAGAACTGCAGCTAAAAAAGCAGCTCCAAAGAGAAAGGCAGCTAAACGCAAAGCCGCTCCAAAGAGAAGAACTGCAGCTAAAAAAGCAGCTCCAAAGAGAAAGGCAGCTAAACGCAAAGCCGCTCCAAAGAGAAAGGCAGCTAAACGTCGACGTTAAGCTGTCTTTGCTAACTTTTTTCTAAATCCTACTTTATTTTATTATCTTTCTAAACTCGAGTTTAGAAACATTTTATTCACTCATCTTCAGTTCTGGCAAAACAAAAACTTTGTGAGGTTTTATTTTTAGAATAATTCTTTTTTCACCATCACGTTTGAATGGGTAGTGTTTACGTCCCATGTATTGTTGTGTTAACTTGTCTGCATGTTTATAATCATAGTCTGGAATTATTTTCTCAACTGTTCCACGAATTGTTGTCATGTCAAGTGGATTGTCTTTTGATACAACAGATACTGCAACACGTGGGTCACGCAAAATATTTTTGTGTTTAACTCTTCCTTCTGCAGTGTTGATCAAAATGTATCCATCTTCATAGTTTGCCCAAACTGGAGAGAGTTGTGGTGCACCATCCTTCATTATTGTTGCAACAAAGACAAGATTTTTTTCTGAAAACAACTTTACAACTTTTTCATCAATCATTTCTCATCAGTCCTAAATGTTAGCATTAATTGTGTCAACACATTGTTTTTTGATATGTTTTTGTTATTTTTTTGTTTCATTTTGATTCAAAATTTTGATCCATGGTGATCGGTGCACAAAAATGATCATTTTGAGTTTTTGGATCACATGCTTTGATCTCTATTTGATGAAATTTTGAAAATATACTGAGATAATCTGACATCTTGTTTATTTTTTGCCAGATTTTTCAAGCACATTAGTCATTGCTCGATTCATTATCTCCATTACCAAATACTGGGAATATTCAGGAGATTTTTTTCCTTTTGTCTTTTCTGTCTTTGGTGTCAATCCTTTGAGAATTTTCTCTATCTTGACTGATGTGTTATCAATGATTTTAGAGTAGGTGGAATCAAAATTTTCAGGAGTCTGAAAATCAAGTAGTTTTGTTGAGGTGCCATAGTATTTTGTAATTGCACCTCGAGACTCTTCAATTCTTACTATCTCAATTAGTCCTGATTCCTTTAGAATATCCAGATGATGTCGCACTGTGGTCA
>JBFIEJ010000175.1:0-1169 GCA_041603475.1 Candidatus Nitrosopumilus sp.
CCAATGAAATTCATTGCAGCAGACAAACCTACAGCTTGAAGTGGTTTTAAAACACGTGTTCCAATAACAGTTGCAACAGAATTTGCAGAGTCATTAAATCCATTTACAAAATCAAAGATTAAAGCAACAATTATTGCACCTATTGCTAGCTCTAACATTAAATCATCTCAAGTATATTTCAGTACAATATCTTCAATGACATCTGCAACATCCACACATCTATCAGATGCAGTTTCCATTGTTTCATAGATATCTTTGAGTTTAATGATTTTGATGGGATCATCTGATTCAAACAATTCTTTGATTGCATCTCGATAAAGATCATCAACTGCATGCTCAATATCACTAGTATTTCTACAATGTTCTATCATATCTTTTGGGCTATTGATCTTCTGTAATTTTGATACAATGTATTGAACTTCTTTTGTGGCCTTTACAAGCTCCTCAGCCATTTTTTGACAGTAAGGAGGAGCATCAGTAATTTGGTAGCTGTATAATCTTGCAGAGATGCCATCCATAAAATCAATTACATCATCAATTTTTGAGGCTATTCTTTGCATATCTTCTCGATCAAGCGGAGTGATGAATGTTTTATTTAATTCAGAAAAGATATCACGAGTTAATTGATCAGCCTCAGTTTCAAGTCGGTGAATTTTTTGATATTGTTCAGCATTATTTAGATCAGAGAGTAGAACCAGTACTGCTTCAGATGTTTCAACTGCTTTTTTCGCTAAATTATCAAGAATTGTTAAGAGTTCTTTTTCATTGGATTTTACCCAAGATAGCCATTGTCCCATACAGACCATAAATTATACAGATGTAATAGTATAACATACGCGAACTATTATTTCTATATAGAATGAGATAATTATTTTTGATCGCAATAAAATTAAGAAAACAAGATCAATAGAATGAACATCGATCAAAAACTAATAAAAAAGAAAAAGAAAAAAATTATTTTCTAACTGTGAAACCTTCACGCCATTGGTCAGTGTTTCTAAGGTCTTTTGAACTTTCAGTATTTGCTTTTTTTACATCAAACATTGCATCATATACAGGATTGTTTGGATGATATCCCTGGCACTCAAAGTTGAATATGTTTTCTAGTGCAAAAGAATTCTTAACATAACTTTCCTCATGGTTTGTATCAGTAGAAACTACATAGTTAG
>JBFIEJ010000176.1:0-1121 GCA_041603475.1 Candidatus Nitrosopumilus sp.
CTTCAGGCCCAGTTAGGGATTCAAAGAGAAATGAATGTGAATAGTTTCTTGAAATTTTATTGTAAATTTGAAATTGGTTTTCAGATAAATCTAGAGGTACTACTTTTGCTTGAGTCTTTCCAAAGGTGTCCACCCATAAACAAAATTCTGGTGGTTTATTATTTAAAGTGATGAGGTGATTCTGATCTGTTTACTTTTGTCTGAAATTATTGATCTCTCATGCTTGCATCTGTTACGGTATAGTACGGTACCTTTATAGTCTAGTTGATCGTAATAATGCCATGCAGGGGGTAAATCGTGGAATCTCACAGAACATGCAGATTCTTAAAACTCAAAAAATATCGACATCAGTCAGTAAGGTAGAGTGCTATGTTTGTGGCAAGGGGCTACAGGATGGATATTCTATAACTGCTAAGACATTACCAAATGGTATTGTATTATTTTGTGATGTACATTATTCATTACAGTAAATAGGCTCAATACGAATGTGTAACATGAAAATGAGACATATGCTTATTGATACAATTTAGCTATTACAAAGTATGGCATTAGTTGAAGCCCAACAAAGTACTGATAGTGTATATGAAAAAATTTCAAATTCTATGAAGACTATATTGAAAAAACATGGATTAACTGAAAATGAACTCAAAGTATATCATCACTTAATTCAAAACGGTCCAAAACATGCTAATCAAATTGGAAAAGATCTAAACATTTACCGAACTGAAATTTATCGATTACTAAATTCATTAAAAGAAAAAGGAATGGTTGACATGATCAATGACAAGCCGACAAAATTTGTTGGAATTGATTATGCAAAGGCTATTGATGTTTTGATAAATTCCCAACTCGATAATCTTAATGAGCTTAGATTATTTAGATCAAAACTTGTAAAATAAATTATGTTTTAGAATTATCGAAAGGTTGCAAAAAATTCTTTTGCTCCATATTTTGACAACTCTTTATTTTTTGTCTGACAGTATCCTGTTGTAAATGTACATTTTGGACAACCTCCCCAAACTTTATCTTCAGTATTTTTGTCTACTGGACAATCACAATCACTAATCAATGAAAATGCTGTATTGAGTACTTTTTCGAATTCTTCAAAAACAATCCTACTA
>JBFIEJ010000177.1:0-1121 GCA_041603475.1 Candidatus Nitrosopumilus sp.
AGTTTAATTTTTGACAGAGATGGTTTTTTTGATATTTTTTTAATTGCTCTTGATGGAAAAGACCGACCAAAAGTTATGAAAGAAACTCACAAATATTTGGTCACTCCTACTAATGGGCTAGTTGAAATTAATAAAAATTCTACATTTACTTTTGCTCAACTACGTAGTGACACCTTTGATGCCTCGGTAAAAGAGACTCAAGTTGTTTTAACTGTGGATCCTATAGGTGAAAAAGCTAATTTTGATTTGGAAGGAAGTAAGGCGTTCATTACTAAACCTTCATCTAAAATACAAGTTATACTTCCAATTGACAAAATAAACTCCGAGCATCAACAAGATATTGGAATTGTTCAATTAGTTGATCTTCAAGGAAACCCTGTTATTCCTAATTTTGATATTAAATCTAAAATTACCTCTTCAAATAACAATGTTGTTAGAATTATTGATGATGCATTAATTCCTGCTGGATCTTCTTATGCTACTTTTCCAATTCAAAACACTGGTTCTGTAGGAAGTTCAATGATCTTTGCAAGTGCTAAAGGTGTTCATGGTACCTCAACTGTACTCAACACTGCTTCATCTCAAAGCCAATTACAAATTTTCACTGGTGGTCTAGCAACTGAAATTAAAGCAGATGAGCCAATTGAATTTAAATTATTTGTAGATGATGATGATGCAAATTCAGTTCCTGGTGCATCAATTAAAGTAATTGCAAATGAAGATGATGTGCTAATTACTCCTGATGTTATTAAAACCACATCTGATGGCAGTGCAACTGTGAGTTTAACTGCATTGAGGGGACCAAATATTTCGTTTGATATTATTGCCACTGCTGAAGGATATGCCGAAGGTAAGGATTCCTTTACCGTAAATGTTGATGCTCCTAACCAAGTGCTTGATTCAATTGATTTGGAATTGCCTGAATGGATTATCTATATTGTAATTGGAGGAATTTTAATGGTTGGCGTGGTAGTCTTTATGTTCTTAAGAAAGTCTAAAACTGATTTGGAAGAAGAATGGGAAGAAGAGGAAGAACTCTAGTTTTTTTCTACTCGTTTTTTATCTCTACAAATACCACAAAGATAATTTTGCATAAATTTTTCTAGTTCGATTTTAAATTC
>JBFIEJ010000178.1:0-1099 GCA_041603475.1 Candidatus Nitrosopumilus sp.
CAACCAACAAACGCTGAATCTACTTTTGCCATGATGAACTTGGTTACTGAAGTATTCAATGAGCGTTTAGCTGACATCAAACAAGCAATTGTCTTGTCTAACGCATAATCTGTGCACTAGACCATCTCTTAAACTCGAATTGCATTATTGAAAATCTATTATCATATTCCCTGACACGCCATTTGTCAACATATCTTTTCAGATTTTGCATTTTTTGATCTTTTACAAAATTTCTAAAACTGCTACAACATGTATGCTACTGATACCATATTCATTGTAGTGGTATAACAAATTAAGATTACACTACAACATTAATTGTACTGGTAACAATAGATTTAGAACTGCTATGAGATTAGTTGTAGTATACAAAAATTGATGCGATTAGACAAAAAAATATGATACAAGGATCTTTTAGATCAGATGTAAAGGTAATCTCAGTATGTCTACACTGTTAGAAAAGCAAATCAAAGTTAATCGTATTGTTACGACAAGTATTGAACACGCCCGTGCAATTGAAGACCCTGCACGAGCAAAAATTGTTGAAATCCTATATCATCAGGCAATGTCCGCTGACCAAATTTCTACTGCTCTGAAAAAGACTGGATACAAAAAGGCACTGACCACAGTGCGACATCATCTGGATATTCTAAAGGAGTCAGGACTAATTGAGATAGTACGAATTGAAGAGTCTCGAGGTGCAATTACAAAATACTATGGCACCTCAACAAAACTGCTTGATTTTCAGACTCCTGAAAATTTTGATTCCACCTACTCTAAAGTCATTGATAACACATCAGCTAAAATAGAGAAAATTCTCAAAGGATTGACACCAAAGACAGAAAAGACAAAAGGAAAAAAATCACTTGAATATTCCCAGTATTTGGTAATGGAGATAATGAATCGAGCAATGACTAATGTGCTTGAAAAATCTGGTAAAAAATAAACAAGATGTCAGATTATCTCAATTTCTTTTCAAAATTTCATCAAATAGAGATCAAAACATGTGATCCAAAAACTCAAAATGATCATTTTTGTGCACCGATCACCATGGATCAAAATTTTGAATCAAAATGAAACAAAAAAATAACAAAAACATATC
>JBFIEJ010000179.1:0-1082 GCA_041603475.1 Candidatus Nitrosopumilus sp.
ATTACAAATTAAAAATAATGAAATTTTTATTAATAGAATAAGTTTATCAAAAAATGATTTGTCTGAATTTGAAAATCTTATGAGTAAATTACTTGAACAAAAACCAGAATTAACCAAAAATGATATTGAAGAACTAATTAAACTAAAAAAAGAGAAGATTGGTGCAGGATATTTGACTGATCAAGGAGCATTATTCTTGATAGCATCAGATTATGGTGTAACATTATCAGAACCACTAAAAGTAGAAATTGGATTAAAAGATCTCTATGCGGGAGCAAAGGAAGTATCTTTGGAGACAAGAGTTTTGAATCTTTCACCTGCAAAACAATTTTCCAGAAAAGATGGATCACCATTTTATCTTAGAACCATGACAGTGTACGATACAAATTCTACTGCCAGTGTAAAATTATGGGATGAAAAAGCAAATTTACCAGGAGTAGAAAATCTCAAACCAGGAGATTTGATTAAGATTATCAAAGCTTATGTAAAATCAGATCTTGATGGTTCACCAACAATCAATATTGGTTCTGGTTCAACTATTGAAACTACTGACACAAAAAGTGAAATTCCATCTATTGAGACAATTACAAAAGACATTAGTGAATTACAAGAAGGACAAAAAGATATTGTAATTTCAGGGGTTATAGATGGAATAATCAGTGGAATGGAATTTACAAATTCTAGAGGTCAACCTGGGAAAGCACTTAGAATGAGATTAAAAGGAAAAGATGGAAATGGAATGAGAGTTGTCCTTTGGGGAAAAGATGAATCTTCAATACCAAACATGATAGCACAATCAGCAAAGGTAAGATTGCTTGGTGTAAGGGTAAAATCAGGAAATCAGGGATTAGAGATTCATGGAAATGATGCAACAATTATAGAAATAGAAGGTGGAAAAGAAGCAGAGCCAATAATTACAAGAATTTTATCAATATCACCAACAGACAATAACAAAAATATGATTTTAGCAGCAGACAATAAAAAAAATCTATACAATATTAGTGATTTTTCAAATTCAACTAATATCTGTGTTGAAGGAGATGTAATTGAGTGCATGCCATCAAAAGTTTATGGTAACTCAA
>JBFIEJ010000180.1:0-1047 GCA_041603475.1 Candidatus Nitrosopumilus sp.
AACTGCATACATTGTAGCTTCAGTTCCCGATGTGACATAGCGAATCTTCTCAGCTACTGGTACTGCTTTAGAAATTAATTCAGATAGTAAAATGGTCTGTTCATTGACTGTCCCATACATCCAGCTTTTCTCAATCTGTTTTTTTAGAGCATCTTTGACATTTTTTGGACCGTGTCCTAAAATCAAACTCCAGTGACCCATCCAGTAATCTACATACTTGTTGTTATCAACATCAACTAAATTTTTTCCAGCAGATGATTTTACAACAAATGGATATGGTTCATAATATCTTATGTTATGAGAAACACCATTGACATGTAACTTTGAAGACTTTGAAAATAGTCTGGCTGAATTCTTTGTTTTTTTCTTATACTCTTTGATATAGTCCAAAAGTAATTTCACAAGATAATTCTGCCATTTTAAGTATCAAAAGTAATCTAAACTGGTTCTATTTTACGAGTAAACTGTGCATGAGGGGGGGGCAGAAATTTTCTTGTAATTTTTTCAATTTTTTGAATCGATCAGGCATAAAATCACGCATGGTTTATATGGTTTCTACATTCTTCACCTTCTGCATACGTAACGCAATAGGCGGCGCTTGTGATGAAGTATGGTATTATGCCATTTTGTGATTCATGGGCCTCCAGTTACGCATACAAAATGAGGATCTGATCAAAAGATCATTTCTGAAATGTGAAGATTATGTGCATCCGTCAATTCCAATAAAGTACACAATGTACTTCAATAATCAAAATTAAAAATCAGAATCCGGTTGATCCTGCCGGACCTGACTGCTATCGGAATGATACTAAGCCATGCGAGTCATTGTAGCAATACAAGGCAGACGGCTCAGTAACGCGTAGTCAACCTACCCTATGGACGGGAATAAACTCGGGAAACTGAGTATAATGCCCGATAGAACATTATGCCTGGAATGGTTTATGTTCCAAATGATTTATCGCCGTAGGATGGGACTGCGGCCTATCAGTTTGTTGGTGAGGTAATGGCCCACCAAGACTATTACAGGTACGGGCTCTGAGAGGAGTG
>JBFIEJ010000181.1:0-1027 GCA_041603475.1 Candidatus Nitrosopumilus sp.
CCGCACACCAAGCGGGAATTACCCATCTAGAGATTTACCCAACAGTTGCTGATCTCTGCATATAGCCGGTTTCAGAATAGGGCACGGCTGGCACCCTGATCCTACCTACTACCATTTTTTGTAAAGAAAGTATGTTATATTTGCATTAGGTTTGATTTTCTTTTAGTTTTAAAACCATATCACATACTGAGCATACATTACCAGTGCACTCATTCCCACATTTTTCACAATTTGTTTTTATCTTGGTATTTGAATTCTTTACAATTTGTGATACTTTGAGTACCGATTGATACAAATTATTTTTAATTCCACTATGCTGATTTTCTAATGAATTTAGAAATTCACGTATTTCAGTTCGAATCCCCTCATTCATGTGTGGACATGGCTCTGATTGAAAAGGTAAATCATTTGTAAATGCATAAAATACAATTTCAGATTCATATATCTCACAAAATGGCTTTATTTTTCTTAATGAATTTGATGTAGTATCAGGATCCATCCATCCAATTTTGTTTGTATCCCCTGATAGCATATTAATCAAAAATGTCTGTAATGTATCATCTAAATTATGACCTGTTGCAATTACATCTGCACCAATATCTTTTGCTGCATAATCAATTGCTCTTCTTCTTAATGTGCCACAAATTGAGCATGATGAAGTTTTTTCACTATCTCTTAATTCTAGTGCTTCATCAAGTGTTAATTCAAACAAATCTTTGTATGAGTAAACTTTGTGCTGAACATTTAATTTATTACAAAAATTTTCAACAATTTCTAAAGCCTCATTTCTATATCCTGGAATACCTTCATCAATTGTAATTGCCATTATTCTAAAACTATGAGTTGCCGCCATTTCATGAATAATTTTTAGTAGTGCTAGAGAATCTTTTCCACCTGAGACTGCAACTGCTACTAATTCATTATGCCCGATCATATTATATTTTGAAATAGTTTTTGCAGTTTTCCTTACTATAGAATTTGAGAAACATTTAGAACATAATTTCTGACCTGAATATTTTCTTGTGTA
>JBFIEJ010000182.1:0-1023 GCA_041603475.1 Candidatus Nitrosopumilus sp.
CATCTGGTATTCATCTGAAATAGTGTTAGCTGGTAGTGACAGACAGTTGTAAGAGTGGAGGTGTTGGGTGTGGGAGATTGAATCTGTACTGTATTGAGTGGAACCAACATTTTGAGTGATATCAATTAGATTGGATACATCTGAGATAGTGTTAGCTGGTAGTGACATACAGTTGAAGAGTGCCCCATAAGGCATCTCATTTCCCCATTAAGGAAGGATATTCTTGAATCGCAATACAGTGTTCTGTCATGTACTGACCCAGATTTTGCAATTTTCCTTCCCATTGCTCCATTGTGATATCAGCACAGGTGGAAACTATTTTATCGTTAGAAACCAATTTCATTGCCTGTTTTGTATTTTCCATTACAGACAACACAAATGTTTTGTCTTTTTTGATATGCTCTTTGGTTGCCAATATTTGCTCATGACCTGAAACAAGCACATCAAAATCAAAATCTTCTACCAATTTATCATGTGCTCTAATGTACTCATCAAGACCTTCAGTAAAACCAAAACCCTTGTAGGGAGCTGCCACTGGATGGAAAAGGTCTACAACCATCGCTATCTTGTGCATGGAAGAAAAAATTACAATATAACACTCTGAATGAAACGATCCAATGTAATAGAGTTCTAGGATTTGATCTCCAACTGAGAAAATATACCGATCCTCGAAGGTAATCAAAGGAATTGGTCTATTTCGGTCGTTTTGAGAAATGAGTATGTTTGCACTGTCTTGGTGTGCAAGGTATTCAATATTTTCTTGAAATATCACCCCTGCATCTCCCGTAGGATCTGAATATGAATGAGAATATATCATATTAGTGATGGGTTCATTAGTCACCTCTTTAATTGCCTCAAGGTATTTTTCCCCAAGAGGCTGGACAGCATCAACTACAATTACTCCACCCGTAGTGAGAAACATAACATGATAATATCCGCCGATTAACCAGTAAACTCCATCTGCAATTTCATCTACAAAATATCCTTTGTCTTGATCAATACCTGGAGATTGTTTTGTGTAAA